>JAZRMZ010000171.1:0-14647 GCA_045647905.1 Clostridia bacterium | reverse complement strand
GGGGTTGCTCAGCATGACCAGAGTGGGATTGCACAGCGTGGCGAGAGTGGGGTTGCACAGCGTGACCAGAGTGTGGTTGCACAGCGTGACGTGAGTGGAGTTGCCCGGCGTGGCGTGAGTGGGGTTGCTCAGCGTGGCGAGAGTGGGGTTGCACAGCATGTCGAGAGTGTGGTTGCTCAGCGTGGCGAGAGTGTGGTTGCACAGCGTGGCGTGAGTGGGGGGTGCACAGCGTGGCGTGAGTGGGTCATTCTGTGCGCAGCGAAGAATCTTTGCAATGGTTAACAACACATTTGCAAAAAAACAAAAGGAGCGTTGAACATATGAATAATTCAAATCAGGAATATCTGGATTATATTGAAAAAAACTCGCCCAAAAGCAAGCTGTGGCGGAATATGCTTCTTGCCTTTCTGGTTGGGGGCGGTATTTGTACAATCGGGCAGGGGATTGGAGATATGTATGAAAAAGTTTGGGGACTGAACGAGGAAAGTGTCAAAAATGCCGTGCCAATAACCATGATTTTTCTGGGGGCTTTGTTCACGGGCTTTAATCTTTATCACAAGCTGGCAAAGTTTGCCGGAGCAGGAACTCTTGTTCCCATTACCGGCTTTGCCAATGCCATTGTGTCCCCTGCCATTGAGTTCAAAAAAGAGGGATATGTTCTTGGTGTTGCGGCAAAGATGTTCACAATTGCCGGCCCTGTGCTGGTTTATGGCACTAATGCGGCAATTGCTGTGGGAATGCTTGGGTATTTGATGGGATATTGAGCTTGAAGAATATGAAAGGATTGATATTATGCAGAAAAGATTGGGAGCACAGACGGTTCGGTTTGAGTCGCCCGTGAGTTTTCTGGCAACGGCAAGCGTTGTGGGGCAAAAGGAGGCGCAGGGCCCGTTGTCGGAATACTTTGACGTTATCATGGACAATGCTGAGTGGGGCGAGGCGACGTGGGAAAAAACGGAAAGCAAGATGCAGAAGCACGCACTTATGCGTGCCGTTGAAAAGGGCGGAATTGATGTTAAGGACATTAACTATCTCTTTGCAGGAGATTTGCTTAATCAGTGCATAAGCTCAACCTTTGGGCTTATGGATTTTGGGATTCCGTTCATGGGAGTATACGGCGCCTGTTCAACCATGGCCGAAACAATCGGGCTTTCGGCAATGACGGTGGACGGAGGTTTTGCGGAAGTTGCGGCGGCAGTTACATCAAGTCACTTTTGCACTGCCGAGCGTCAGTACCGAAACCCTCTGGAGTATGGCGGTCAGCGTACCCCAACGGCGCAATGGACCGTGACGGGTTCGGGTGCGGCAATTCTTTCGGGCAAGGGTCAGGGGCCTTTTGTTACGCATTTTACATCGGGAAGGATTGTGGATTTTGGGGTGAGTGATGCAAATAATATGGGTGCGGCAATGGCGCCTGCGGCGGCGGATACCCTTTCTGCCCACTTCAGGGAAACTGACAGAACTCCCGATTTTTATGACCTGATTCTTTCGGGGGATTTGGGAACGGTGGGCAAGGCGGCTCTCATTGACCTGATGTATGAAAAGGGGTATATGATTTCAAAAAACTATGATGACTGCGGATGCATGATTTTTGATATTGAAAAGCAGGATGTTCATGCAGGCGGTTCGGGTTGCGGATGTCTTGCTTCAACCTTTTGCGGTTATGTTATGGATATGATAAAAGCAGGAGAAGTGAAAAATATTCTGATTATGGGCACGGGTGCATTGCTTAGCCAGACTTCATCCCTTCAGGGAGGAACAATCCCGTCGGTTGCTCATGCTGTTGCAATTTCGGCAGAAAGAAAGGAATTATTATGATTATGGATTATGTGAATGCATTTTGGGTTGGGGGCTTGATTTGTGTTGTTGCTCAGATTCTTATTGACAAAACAAAGATGACACCGGCAAGAATACTCACCGGCTTTGTTGTTGCAGGGGTGGTTCTGGGCAGCTTTGGAGTTTATGACAAGTTGATTGATTTTGCCGGAGCAGGGGCAACCGTGCCCATTGTGGGCTTTGGAAACACCCTCGTCAAAGGAGTTATGAAAGGAATCAGGGAAGAGGGCTTTTTGGGAGTTTTCACAGGTGGAATCGCTGCGGCGGCAGGAGGAATTGCGGCTTCGGTGTTTTTTGGTTTTCTGGCATCGGTTATTTTTAATGCAAAGCAAAAATGAAAAGGATTTCAGAAAGAAACTACCCCTCCGAGTCTTCGACTCACCTCCTCTCACAAGGAAATACTGTCAGGCTAACTTGTCATGTTGAGCGGAGCCGCAGGCGAAGTCGAAACATCTAAAAAAGAAGATCCTTCGATTCCGCTAACGCTCCACTCAGGATGACAACGGCATATAAATTCTTAAGTTGACAGTATTGCCTGACAAGGGGAGGCAAGAGAAAAAATCACAGTTTTTGATGAAGGGAGAGCGTGAATAGCTTATTTCTTCTCTGATTCTGTTTTTTTTTCAGCTATCATTTCTGTCTCAAACCTAATCAGTTCCCAAAGTGCTGCGTTTATCTCCTTGAGTTTGTCTTCGGCAGAAGATTTATTGTTTTCCGACATAATAAACACCTCGCAAACATGCTAAATTTTTGAAATGCATATACAGTTTAACATAACTGCATATGCATTTCAATATTTATGGTGCAAATTTGTCTAAAATAACGGTAAAATGTTAAAAAAGGGGGCAGATATATGGATGTTCTTACAAGATTAAATGAGTTGCTAAAACAAAATAACTGGTCTCGATACCGTTTGGCAAAGGAGTGTGGGCTATCCGAGGAAACCTTGACCAACATTTTCAGACGTGGAACAATGCCCACCCTCGGAACGTTGCAAATTATTTGTGAAGGGTTTAAAATATCTTTATCTCAATTTTTTGCAGAAGATGAAATGATTGAAATGAGTGCCGAAATGAAGGAGCTTTTTGAAAATTGGAAGTTTCTTACTCCAAAACAACAGGATGCGGTTTTGGAAGTTATAAAAGCAATGAGAAATGAAAAATGATACCGATTCATAAACGGAAGTGAAATACAATGTACGATTTTGGATTAACTTTAAGAGAAATTAGAAAAAAGAAATTAATGACACAAAAACGTTTGGCGGAATTGATTGGTGTTACTGAAACTGTAATAAGTAAATATGAAGCAAATATTTCGTATCCGCCATTTGAGAGTTTGAGGGCTTTATCAGCAGTTCTGGGAGTTTCTTTGGATGAGCTTTGCGGAACAGAGGCAATGGAAAGGATTTCGGTTTATAATATAACTAAGGAACAGCAACAGCTTGTGAGGGACTTGGTTGACGAATTTCGAAAAAGCAATGAACGACTGAACAAAAAGCTCACAGCTGAACAGTATGAATTAATCGGGAAAATTACGGCAGAATTTACGGAATAGGATAAAATTGGATTTGAGGGGACGACTACCAATATCGTTAAGTTAAGTAGCTTGTCATTCTGAACGTAGTGAAGAATCTTTGTAGCAAATAAGATTCTTCGACTTCGCCTTACGGCTGCGCTCAGAATGACAATTTTGTATTATACTTAATTTAATGATATTTGGGATGATTACCCCTCATTTTTTTTGCAAAAAATAAAAAACCAAATAAAAATTTGCTTTTTCCTCTTGCAAAAATTTTTAATAAATAGTATAATAAAACTAATTGTATGTAAACTGAGGGGAGTGTTTGTTTATGAAGGAAATTGACAATCTTGAAATGGAGAAACAACGGGATTTTATTCATAAAATCCGTATGGAAAATACCTTGGCAAACAGGCGTCCTCTTGCCTTTGTTGAAACCTATGGCTGTGCTCAGAACGAGAACGATTCGGAGCATCTCAAGGGTATGCTTGGCGATATGGGTTACGGTTTTTGTGACAATGCGGAGGAGGCTGACCTTGTTTTATACAACACCTGTGCCGTCCGTGAAAATGCCGAGCTGAGGGTTTTTGGCAATCTTGGTGCGCTGAAGCATCTGAAAAGGAAAAAGCCCTCAATGATTATTGGAGTTTGCGGCTGTATGATTCAGCAGGAGCATATTGCCGAGCAGATAAAGAAAAAATATAAACACGTTGATTTGGTTTTTGGAACTCATGTTGTGTATCGCTTTCCACAGCTTTTGAACGAGGTTCTTGCTGACGGACGGGTGATTGACATTGAGGACAGCGAGGGTCGGATTTTTGAGGGGGTTACGTCGGTTCGTGACGGTTTGCCTCTTGCGAAAATTCCCATTATGTATGGTTGCAACAACTTCTGCACATACTGCATCGTGCCTTATGTCAGAGGCAGAGAACGCAGCCGAAGTTGTGAAAATATTTTGCAGGAAGTCCGTGAGGTTGCGGCACAAGGCTACAAGGAAGTTATGCTTCTTGGGCAGAATGTCAATTCTTACGGAAAGGATTTGGAAGACGGGCTGAACTTTGCACAGCTTCTTTCGGAGGTGTGCAGAATTGAGGGCATTGAGCGGATTCGGTTTATGACTTCTCATCCAAAGGATATTTCGGATGAGCTGATTGAGGTTATGGCATCCGAGCCAAAGATTTGCAAACAGCTTCATCTTCCCATTCAATGTGGTTCGGACAGGATTCTCAAAAAGATGAACCGCAGCTACACCAAGGAAAAATATCTTGAAATTGTCAGAAAGGTCAGAGAAAAAATGCCTGACATTGTTCTGACAAGCGATGTGATTGTTGGATTCCCCGGCGAGACCAACGAGGATTTTGAAGAAACCATGTGGGTTCTGGAACAGGTTGAATATGACATGATTTTTTCATTTATTTATTCAAAGCGAAAGGGAACGCCTGCGGCAGAAATGGAGGATTGCCTCACCGATGCCCAAAAGCACAGCAATTTTGACAGAATGGTTGCCTTTCAGAACGAAATTTCAAAGCGGAAAAATGATGCTTATTTTGGCAGATGCGAAAAGATTCTGGTTGAAGGCCCAAGCAAGACAAATCCCGATTTCCTTTGCGGACGCACCGACGGCGGAAAGATTGTGAACTTCAAGGGCAACGGTGAGCTTGTGGGGAAAATTGTTGATGTGAAAATAACGGAAGTTAAGACGTGGTCATTGATTGGCGAAATTGTTGAATAAAAGTCTGAAAAAATCTTGCAAAACCCCCTCCGTCACGGCTTTGCCGTGACACCTCTCCCAAAGGGCGAGGCAAGGGAAGGCTCTCCCTCCGGGAGAGCTGTCGGCGAAGCTGACTGAGAGGGTAGTTTAAATCATCAGTGCTTTGCACACAGAGAAGGGAAGGAACATAAAATGAGAAACACAATTATTGAAAAGGCACAGGAGCTTGGAACACTTATTGCAGAAAGCGCTGAACGTGAAAGACTGACAGCGGCAGGTGATGCAATGAACAATGACGAGGAAGCAACAAACCTTCTTCGCATATACAACGAAAACAGAAAAACCGCAACCGAGAATCTCAGAGGCAAAGACCCCTCAAAGGAAGACCTTGAAAATTACAGAAAGTATGTTCAGGACGAATTTGAAAAGATTGCAGGAAACAAGCTCATTGCTGAATATATCGAAGCAAGCAAGGAGTTTGACCTGATGGTTCAGCAGGTTAATGCAGTTCTCAGCTACTTCATCACAGGTCAGGAACAGGAAACTGCTGAGGGCGGTTGCAGCGGCAACTGTTCGGGATGTTCATCCTGTCATTAATTGATTGAATGTTGAAATTGGTGTTCTTTTCTCTCCCTCAGTCACTTCGTGACAGCTCCCTTTACACAAAGAATACTGTCAACTTAAGAGCTTTACAAAGCAAAATACTTACCCATGTCATCCTGAGTGGAGCGTTAGCGGAATCGAAGGATCTGCTTTTCAGATGTTTCGACTTCGCCTGCGGCTTCGCTCAACATGACAAATTAAGGTATTGTCTGCTTAATTTGACAGTATTGCTTTACACAAGGGAGCCGAGAGTATAAGAAATTAAGAATAAAAAGTTTACAGAGCCCTGAGTCTGGAGGGATTGCAAATGGCGGAATATACGCCCATGATGCGTCAGTATTTTGAAATTAAAAATGAATATAAAGATTGCATTCTTATGTACCGTCTCGGCGATTTTTATGAGATGTTTTTTGAAGATGCACATATTGCGTCAAAGGTGCTTGAAATCACACTTACGGGACGTGATTGCGGTCAGGAGGAGCGTGCGCCAATGTGCGGTGTTCCCTTCCATTCGGTTGACAGCTATATTGCAAGGCTGGTTGAAAACGGCTATAACGTTGCAATCTGTGAGCAGACCGAGGACCCTGCGGCGGCAAAGGGAATTGTGAAGCGTGAGGTTATCCGTGTTATAACTCCCGGAACAATTATGGATGCGGCGGCTCTGGATGATTCAAAGAACAATTATCTTGCTTCGGTTTTTGTTGAAGAGTATGGCGCAGGAATTGCCTTTGTTGATATTACAACGGGTGAGATTTCGGTTAATGAGTTTGAGGGTGATGATATTGTGATTCAGCTCCTCAACGAAATCAGCAGATTTTCGCCCGCTGAGATTATTTTTAATCTTGAAGCATATGAAAAAAAGAGTTTGATTGACCCCATTGGAGAGAGGTTCGGCTGTTCGGTGCGGAATTATTATAACTGGGCTTATGATGAGGAAACCGCAAAGAAGTCGGTGGAAGAAAAATTCGGAGATGTTCAGCCCGAACTGTTCCAAAAGGGTTATGCAATGCGGAGCCTGGGGGCGTTGCTTATGTTCCTCAGCGACACGCAAAAAACCGATTTGAAGAATCTCCGTGAGGTTCAGATTATTGAATCTCAGGAGTTTATGGAGCTTGATCTTTACAGCATAAGAAACCTTGAATTGCTTGAAACCATGCGTGACAGAAAGGCAAAGGGCAGTTTGCTTGCTGTTTTGAACAAGACAAAAACCTCAATGGGCGGAAGATTGCTCAGAAAGTGGATAACCATGCCTCTTGCCAACTGTGCAATGATTCAGAACAGACACAAGGCTGTTGGCGAGCTTGTGAAAAACCCCATTATGAGAGAAGAAGTTATTGAATTGCTCAAGCCTGTTCAGGACATTGAAAGGCTTATTGCAAAAACAACCTACAAAACGGCAAACTGCCGTGACCTTCTTGCCATTGCCGATTCTCTTGATACCCTTCCTCAAATAAAGGGGATTCTTGCAAAATGCGAGGCGGGGGTTCTGCGGAGACTGGGCGAGAGCCTTGACGAGCTGGCTGATGTTAAGGGTGTTGTTCGTGATTCCATAAACCCCGAACCGCCAACGTCCCTCCGTGAGGGGAATCTCATTCGTGACGGGTTCAGCTTTGAGGTGGATTCACGCAGAGAGGTTATGAAAAACGGCGTTGACTGGATAAAGAACTTTGCCGAGGAAGAAAAGGAAAAGACGGGAATCAAAAACATCAAGGTGGGCTATAACCGTGTTTTTGGATATTATCTTGAGGTCAGCAAGCTCAATGCAAATGATGTTCCCGATTATTTTGTGAGAAAGCAGACCCTTTCAAACTGCGAAAGATACATAACTCCTCAGATTAAAGAGGTTGAAGAAAAGATTGTTGAGGCAGAGGGACAGATTGTGAATATGGAATATGATATGTTCTGCCGTATCCGTGATCTGGTTGCGGAGCAGGTTGGTAGAATTCAGATGACCGCCCATGCCATTGCAACAATTGACGTTCTTTGTTCCTTTGCTTATGTGGCTGAAAAGAACAGATATGTTATGCCTGATATGAACATATCCGACAGAATTGTGATTAAGGACGGCAGACATCCCGTTGTTGAAAATATCACAAATATGTTTATTCCCAACGATACCGAGCTTGACGGCAGCAAACGCCAGATTGCAATTATAACGGGCCCCAATATGGCAGGTAAGTCAACCTATATGCGTCAGACGACTTTGATTGTTCTGATGGCTCAGATGGGTTCATTTGTTCCTGCATCATCGGCCGAAATCGGAGTTGTGGACAAGATTTTCACAAGAGTCGGGGCTTCGGATGACCTTTCGGCGGGACAGAGTACATTTATGGTTGAAATGAATGAGGTTGCCTATATCCTTGACAATGCAACTTCAAAGAGTCTGGTGATTCTTGATGAAATCGGCAGAGGTACAAGCACCTTTGACGGGCTTGCAATTGCCTGGTCGGTGGTTGAGTTTATGGCAGACAAGAAAAAATGCGGTGCAAAGACTCTCTTTGCCACACATTATCACGAACTGACAGAGCTTGAAGACCGCATCGAGGGGGTCAAGAACTTCTGCATTGCGGTGAAGAAGCACGGCGACGATATTACATTTTTGAGAAAAATCATCCGTGGCGGTGCTGACGGCAGCTATGGCGTTGAGGTTGCGGCGCTTGCGGGGGTCAAGAAGGATGTTACAAAGCGTGCAAAGGAAATTCTGAAGGAGCTTGAACTCCGTGACGGCGGAGGAACGGCGGCTGTTTCACATAAAAAGGCTTTGAAAAAGAGTGAGGACAAATTTGAGGATCAGCTGAGCTTTGTGGGCTTTGAAGAAAATGAGATTGTTGCTGAAATAAAGGGGCTTACCCTTGATAATATGTCGCCCATGGAGGCGCTTACAAAGCTTTATGCGTTAAAGGCAAAAGCGGAGAATCTTTAATGTGGGGGATGTTAAAATTGCCCTGACCGCAAAAAGGGAAAGCTATCCCTTTTTGCTACGCACAAACCTCGCCGCTCGATGTACACAAGTACGCCTTCGGGTGCCCCAAAGCCGTGGCTTTGGACTCGGTTTGTGTGTTCAGAACAATTTTTCCTATCCCCGGAAAGTAAAAACAAAATTAAATTGCCCGTGCGAAATTTTTGGCTTTGCCAAAACGCACATGGGCAAACAAAGCGTAAATACTGCGGCCGCCGCAAGGCGAGCGGCGCAGCCGCTTTGTTCTAGTTTTTAAAACTGTTTGAAAATAAGGAAAGGAGCTTGTTATGGCAGAAATCAAAGTGCTTTCGCAATCGGTTGCGGATAAGATTGCCGCAGGCGAGGTTGCAGAACGACCTTCGGCGGTTGTGAAGGAATTGGTTGAAAATTCAATTGATGCAGGGGCTGACCGTATTACTGTTGAAATAAAAAAAGGCGGCATTGCGTATATTTCGGTTGAAGATAACGGAAAAGGTATTCCCTTTGATGAAGTGGAAACTGCCTTTGTTCGTCATGCCACAAGCAAGCTCAGAGATATTGACGACCTTTTTGAAATTCAGACAATGGGCTTCCGTGGTGAGGCTCTTGCCAGCATTTGTGCCGTGTCGGACGTTGAGGTGATCACAAAGGCAAAGGGTGCTCTTGAGGGAGCACATCTGACGGTTAACCACGGCGTTGCAAAGGCAAAGGAAACTGTTGCCTGCAACCAGGGAACTGTTATGGTTGTGGAAAATCTTTTTGCCTCGGTTCCTGCAAGAATGAAGTTTTTGAAAAAGGATTCAACGGAAGCCGGATATGTGGCTGATGTTATGGGGCGGATTGCCCTTTCAAAGCCTGAAATTGCTTTCAGGTATATTTGTGACGGGAAAGAACAGTTTTCAACTTCGGGCGACGGAAGCCTGAAAAATGCAATATTGAATATTTACGGAATTGACCACGCAAAGGGTGTTATGGAGGTTAACCACACCGAACACGGAGTTTCGGTTAGGGGTGTGGTTGGCAAGTCGGAGCTTGCAAGGGGAAACAGAGCTCGTCAGACCTTGTTTGTCAACGGCCGTTACATAAAAAACCATGTTGTTTCAAAAATTGTTGAAGAAGCATACCGGAATGTTTTGATGACGGGAAAGTTTCCGTTTTTTGTTCTTGATATTTGTCTTTCGCCCAATTTGGTTGATGTGAATGTTCATCCTGCAAAAACGGAAATCAAGTTTGCCAACGAAAAAGAGGTTTATGACATAGTTTATCATGCGGTTAAAAATGCAATTTACCGCAAGCCCGAAATTCCCGTGGTTCAGGAGCTGAAAGGGGCGGATAGGATTGTTGCCGATGTTCCCGTGAACGAGAAGCCCACCTTTGCTCCCAAGCAGGATTATACGGAGAAAAAGCAGGAGACTGTTGACAGAAAGATAATTTCGGGATTTATGGAGAATACCATTCCTCAGAAAAATTCTTTCAGCTTCAAAGCTCCCGTCAAAGGTGAAAATGTTGAAAAAACCTTTGGGTTTGCTTTGAGGGAGAAACCCGAAAGTGTTGAAAAGGATAAAGCGGAAAAGGCTTTTGAATATGTTGCTCAAGCGGTTGAACCTGAGGTAAAGCAACCCGTTGAGGAAAAACCTGAAGTGAATTTGTTTTCTGAAACGGCTGGTGTTGAAGAAAAGCCTTTGTTTGAGGAAGAATCTGTTGCAAAAGTTGTGGGGCAGATTTTTGATACATATGTGATTGCACAAAAGGACAATCGGATGTTTTTGATTGACCAGCACGCCGCCCACGAGCGGAAAAGATTTGAAATTTTGAAAAAAGACTACGAAGAACGGGGTGTTTCGGGACAGTTGCTTCTTGCTCCAATTGTTCTGGATGCGGATAATTCTGAAATAACCGTGATTCGTGAAAATCGTGAAAAATTGTTGAATATGGGCTTTGAAATTGAGGAATTCGGCAGAAATTCGGTTATAATACGCCAAACCCCCTATGTTTCCGATGAGGAGGATATAAAGGCGCTGGCTGTTGAGGTTATGGGGATTCTTGCCGACGGCAGACCTTCGGGGCTGCTGAGCTTTGAGGAACGGATTCTTGACACCATTTCCTGTAAGTATGCAATCAAAGCCAATAAAAAACTCAGCTTGCTTGAAATGGAAGCGGTTGTGAGAGATGTGGAGGAGCTTGAAAAATCGGGCATTACCACCTGCCCTCACGGCAGACCCATCAAGGTTGAGTTTGCAAAGCGTGATATTGAAAAGATGTTTAAGAGAATTGTATAAATAGAAACACTATTTGTCATTCTGAGGGAGCGAAGCGACTCGAAGAATCTTATAACTTTATGCAGGTTATAGACCCTTCGACTGCGCTCAGGGTGACATAGTGACGACTTTGTTATCACTAAGAGAAACACATGGTTTTTTTACAACTTTTATTCTTTATTATTTTCTGACTAATCAGGGAGGTGCTTTTGTTGGAGAAGATTATTGCGGTGGTTGGACCTACCGCATCGGGTAAAACGGCTCTTGCCATTGAAATTGCAAAAGAATTTAACGGCGAAGTTGTTTCGTGCGATTCCATGCAGATTTACAAGCATATGGACATCGGAACGGCAAAGCCCACAATTGAGGAACAACAACAAGTGAAGCATCATATGATTGATATAGTTGAACCTTATGAAAATTACAGCGTTGCGGAGTTCACCAAGAAGGCAAGGGAATGTATTGATGATGTGATTGCTCGCGGAAAGGTTCCGGTTGTGGCAGGCGGAACGGGGCTTTATTTTGACAGCATTGTTGAAAATGTTGTGTTCCCCGATATTCCCCATGACCCCAAGTTCTGTGACGACATGAACGATATGGCGGAATTGTGCGGAAATCAGGCGGTTCATGATTTGCTGGCACAGAAGGACCCGCAGGCGGCGGCAAAGATTCATCCAAACAATCTGAGACGTGTGATTCGGGCGTTGGAAATCTGCCATGTTACGGGCAGAACCTTCACGGCGGTTAATGCCGATTCAAGGCATGAGCCCATTTATGACGCATTGATTTTTGGGCTTAACATTGAGCGTGAATTTTTGTATGAAAGAATCAATAAGCGTGTTGAGCAGATGCTCGGCGAAGGACTTCTTGAAGAAGTTCAGGGCTTGAGAGATATGGGCATCGGCAGAGATACAACGGCGATGCAGGCCATCGGGTACAAGGAGTTTTATGAATTTCTTGACGGAAAATCAACATTCTATGAGGCTGTTGACAAGATAAAGATGGAAAGTCGCAGATACGCAAAGCGTCAGCTTACCTGGTTCAGAAGAAATTCGGGAATAAACTGGGTTGAGCCGAAAAATGATGAAGAATTAGAAAAAATTTTTCAGAAATGTTTTACTTTTTTGAAATAATATGATACAATAGAACAGAAAAGATAAGGCAGATGGTTGTTTGTCGGGTTCTGCCTGCGGACGGAGTTTTGGATATGGACAATAACGGGAAATTGAAAAAAAAGAGGAAAAGTCCCATTGCTTTTATGATTTTTATTCTGATTGCCTTTGCTTTGTGCCTGGGGGTTAATTATGCTCTCAGTTATGGCAACAGAATGGAAACCATGATTGTCAGAAACGGCATTGAAGAAGATTTTGTCAATGTTGAGGGTTTTGTTTTCCGTGAGCAGACCGTAATCCGCACTCCAAATGCCGGATATATGTTTTGCGTTGCTGACGAAGACCAGAGAGTGAAATCCGGCGAGGAAATTGTTTATATTTATAAGAATGAAATAAATGTTCAGGCAAACCGTGAGCTTGAGGAAGTTGAACGTCAGATTCAAAAGCTTTCGGCAGAGAAAACCGTTGGACTTACCGAAAATGATGTTGCCAAAATTGAACAGGGAATTCTTGATGTTGTGCGGGATGTTCCCCAAATGGGCAGCAAATTGGATTTTGGCAGGCTTGTGACGGCAAAAAATGATGTTGATGATTTGATTGAGCAAAAGCGCATTGCAAAAGGTCTGGTTGAGCCTGAGAAGGAAGTTGATGAGGCGGAGGCTCTGAAAAAACGCAAAGCCCAGCTTGAGTCGCAGTATAACATTGAAAAAAATGTTATTTATGCTCCGAAATCGGGTGCATTCACTTCGAGAATTGACGGAATGGAAGAAAGTCTGAATCTCCCTGCGCTGGAGGAGATTTCGGTTGATTATATTGAAAAGCTGAAAAAAAGCGACACAAAGAACATGACAACAGGCAAGGTCGAAAAGGATGCGCCTGTGGGGAAAATTGTTGGAAATTATTCGTGGAGTGTTGCCTTTGTTGTTCCCTCAATCTTTGTTGAGGATATGAAGGTGGGCAACACCGTTGAAGTCAGATTCACAGATATAAGCGTTGATGCCGTTCAGGGAACGGTCAAAAAAATCATTGACGAAAAAAACGGCAAGGCAGTTGTTGTTGTGGAGTCGGGCGAGTTTGTTGAGGGCATACATTCCACATCCAAAGCGAATATTCAGATAATAAAACGCAGGCATGAAGGCTTCAGAATTCCTGCCGAGAGCATCAGAATGGTTGACGGAAAAACAGGGGTTTATATTGTGAAAAACAGCAAATCCCGTTTTGTTCCCGTAAAAATTCTGTATAACAACAAGGAATGGGTTATTGTTGCCAAACAGAATGATGAGGGCGGAGCAACAATCAAACTCTATGATGAGCTGATTATCAGCGGAAAAAATCTTTATGATAACAAGGTTGTGAGATAGAATGTCTTATATTGAGAATAATCTGAACGACGTCAGAGCAAAAATTGCCGATGCGGCAACGAGCTGCGGCAGACAGGTGGAAGATGTGACTCTGATTGCGGTGACAAAAACCTACGGGGTTGATGTGATTAATGAAGCAATTGACTGCGGTGTGACGGACATAGGGGAGAACCGTGTTCAGGAAATAATGGAGAAGTATGAAAGCGTGAAACCTGTTCGGTGGCATTTGATCGGACATTTGCAAAAGAACAAGGTGAAATATATTATTGACAAGGTTGAGCTTATTCACTCGGTGGACAGCTTTGAGCTTGCAAAGGAAATTGACAAACACGCAAAAAAGCATAACAAGATTCAGAGGATTCTCCTTGAAGTGAATGTTTCGGGTGAGGAATCCAAGTTTGGTATACGTCCGCAAGACTGTGAAGATTTGTGCAGAAATATTTCGGAGCTTGAAAATGTGAAGATTGAAGGGCTTATGACCATCGCTCCTTTTGTGGAGGATGAAAAAATTCTTGAAGGTGTTTTTGAAGGATTGAAAAAGCTTTCGGATGACCTTTCGGGAAAAAGCATAAAAAATGTTGATATGACTGAGCTTTCCATGGGAATGACCAACGATTTTCAGCTTGCAATCGCCAATGGTGCAACAATGGTAAGAGTTGGAACCGGAATTTTTGGAAAAAGAGACTATACAAAATGAAAAAAGTGTGATATAATGTAATATATATGCTGTAAATTGGCGAATTTTAACTTTGTAAATTATTAAATTTATATATTCGGGAGGAAATTATGGGTATCGTAAACAAAATGTTAAACCTTATCGGCTTTGAATCGCAGGATGAATACGAAGATGATTTGATTGAAAACAGTGAGTTTTCAAGCAGCTCCCTTCTGGAAGACGATGATTTGGAATCTTTTGAAGGCGGAAAGCACAACAAGGTTGTCAAAATCCACACAACAGCACAGCTCAAGCTGGTTGTTATGCAGCCTGAGAATTTTGAGGATGCACGGGATATTGCAAATCATCTGAAAAGCAAAAAGCCCGTTGTTATGAATCTTGAATCTGTTGACCGTGATGTTGCCCGCAGAATTGTTGATTTTCTCAGCGGTGCGGTTTTTGCCCTCGACGGAAATATTCAGAAGGTTTCAAACGGAATTTTCCTTATTGCTCCTTATAACGTGGGAATTATGGGTGACTTCAAGGACGAACTGAGAAACAAGGGAATCTTCCCCTGGAGCAACTGATGTCGTTGGGCGTTGAAGAAAAGATGCTCCTAAGTCGGATCGTAGCCATGTCGTTCTGTGAGCCAAGG
>JAZRMZ010000170.1:0-6902 GCA_045647905.1 Clostridia bacterium | reverse complement strand
GGTACTTTAGCAAAAGTTGAAGTAAATCACTTTGAAAAGGCCCTTCGCCACACTCAGGATAACCGCTTTGGTGTCATTCCGAGCCACGGGCGAAGAATCTTTATGTCAGACCTCAACATTTGTTGCGGAACCTCAATTTTTCATCAACAAACGCCTGCAATCGTTGCCGAACACTGTTTTCAAGCGCTGATTTTTCCTTAAAAGGATTTTCAATACCCAGCTTTTCATACTTGAAAAATCCCATTGTATGAAAACCGAGAATCTCATATTTTTTCACGCAGGAAAAGTCTTTGATTAGTTCTGTATATTTTTCAATTTCACTTTCGTTGTCATTAATTCCGGGAACAACAACCGTGCGTATCCATGTATTCTTGCCGATGCTTTCAAGATACCTCAACGTTTCCAACGTGCAGTTTATGCCCACTCCCGTATATTTTTCATAACTTTCATTGTCTGCAAATTTAAGGTCAAGAATAACCGTCTGAGCAATTTCAAGCACCGTTTTAATATTATCATCAAGAGGTACAGCTCCCGACGTGTCAATTGCATAATTAATTTCGGCACTTTCAAGAAGCGGAACACATTCCTTTATAAACTCCGCCTGACATAGGGGCTCACCGCCCGAAAAAGTCACTCCGCCGTCCTTTTTGAAATAGGGCTTGTATCTTGCAATCTTTTTCACCAACACTTCAGGCTCGGTTTCAGTTCCTCCCCTGTTCCACGTGTCAGGATTGTGACAATAGGCACATCTGAGCGGACATCCCGACAGAAAAACAGCACATCTGATTCCCAGTCCATCAACCGCCGCAAGACTCTCAAAAGAATGAACATACCCCTTCATGCCGTCACCTCAACACTACATCTTTTCATGGAAGGTTCTTGAAATAACCTCAAGCTGTTTGTCCTTTGTCAGCTTGTTGAAATTAACCGCATAACCGCTGACACGGATTGTCAACGACGGATAAAGTGCAGGATTATTCATTGCATCAATCAACTTCTGACGGTTCAGAACATTCACGTTCAGGTGATGTGCGTGCTGAACAAAATATCCGTCCAGAACATCAACCAGCTTTTCCACACGTTCATTCTCATCACTTCCCAAGGTTTCGGGGGTAATGGAAAATGTGTTTGAAATGCCATCCTGACAGCAATCAAAACAGAGCTTGGCAACCGAATTAAGAGACGCCAGAGCCCCCTCGGCATCTCTGCCGTGCATGGGGTTTGCACCGGGCGCAAAAGGCTCGCCCGACTTTCTGCCGTCAGGTGTTGAACCTGTCTTTTTGCCGTATACCACATTTGATGTAATTGTCAGAATTGAAAGCGTGTGCTTTGCACCACGGTAAGTCTTTGTTTTGCAAAGCTCATTATAGAAGAACTCTGTTATCCATTGTGCAATTTCGTCGGCTCTGTCATCATCGTTACCATACTTGGGGAAGTCTCCTTCGGTCACAAAATCAACAATCAGACCTCTTTCATCCTTAACAGGTGTCACCTTTGCATACTTAATGGCACTAAAACTGTCTGCCAGAACGCTGAGTCCGCTGATACCAAACGCCATAAGCCGTTCAGGCTCAACGTCATGGAGAGACATCATCAGACGTTCATAAGCATAGCGGTCATGCATATAGTGAATAACATTCATTGTGTTGACATAGAGTTTTGCCATCCATGCCGCATATTCTTTGAACCGCTCAATAACTTCTTCATATACCAATGGCTTATCTGCCGCAAAAACTTCACCTTCCGGAGCAACCTGTTCGCCGTAAATTTCGTCCTTTCCGCCATTGAGCGCCATAAGGAGAACCTTTGCAAGATTACATCTTGCTCCAAAAAACTGCATCTGCTTTCCGGTCTTCATTGCCGAAACACAGCAGGCAATGGAATAATCGTCCCCAAAATCCTTGCGCATAACATCATCGTTTTCATACTGAATTGAATCTGTATCAATTGAAACCTTTGCACAGAACTTCTTAAAGCCTTCGGGCAAATCCTGCGCCCAAAGAACGGTTATATTGGGTTCAGCGCTGGGTCCCAGATTATAAAGAGTCTGCAAAATTCTGAAGCAGGTTTTTGTAACCATGGGCTTTCCGTCCTCGGTCATTCCCGCAAGAGAACAGGTTACCCAAACAGGGTCGCCCGCAAAAAGCTCATTGTATTCAGGTGTACGCAAATGACGCACAAGTCGCATTTTTATAATCAAATCATCAACAAGCTCCTGAGCGGAAACCTCGTCAAGATTACCCTCTTCAATATCCCTCTGAATATAAATATCAATAAACGACGAAATTCTGCCAATGCTGTTTGCCGCACCGTTCTGCTCCTTCACCGCACCAAGATAACCGAAGTAAAGCCACTGTATTGCCTCCTGAGCATTGTTTGCAGGACGTGTTATGTCACAGCCATACTGACCTGCCATAACAACAAGCTGTTTCATGAAGTCAAGCTGACGTTCAACATCTTCAAGAAGACGGATTGTTTCTTCATCCATATCCCTCTCGCCAATCTTCTTCTTGTCAAGCTGACGCTGTTCAATGAGATAATCCATTCCGTAAAGGGCAATTCTTCTGTAGTCTCCAATAATTCTGCCTCGCGCATAAGCATCGGGCAAGCCCGTGAGGATTCCCACGTGTCTTGCTTTTTTCATGGTGTCTGTATAAACTCTGAAAACACCCGTATTATGGGTTGTGCGATATTTGAACTCATTGGTCACATTCTCGCCGATTTCATAACCGTATGCCTTACACGCCTGAACAGCGTTTCTGTATCCCGCAAAGGGATTAACAGCTCTCTTCAACGGCTCGTCTGTCTGAAGACCAACAATCAAATCTTCACCCTCAATAACATATCCGGGGCCAAAGGTAAGCAATGACGAAACATGATTGGGGTCAACATTGAGAACGCCGCCATTCTCGTTTTCCTTGCGCAAAAGATCCTGTACTCTTTCAAACACACGCTCCGTCCTCTTTGTTTTTCCTCTGAGGAATGACGCATCACCGCCATAGGGCGTATAATTGAGCTTTATAAAATCACTGACGTCAATGTTCTTTGTCCAATTTCCTTTTTTAAATCCTCTCCACTCCATAAAAATCATTCCTTTCTAATCATATTATATCTCAAACCCCCTCACTTGTCAAACACATAAACATACAAAAAAAATTTTTTTTGATGCTAATTTTTATAGTTATTGAATATTGTTTAAAAAAGCGGAAAAAATCTATAATGTAAATATTACCAAAACCCTTGCAAAAAACAAAAACTTAGTGTATAATATATCGTGGTTGAATGTGGTCGAAGAAACTTCGGCTCACTAAAAGTGCGGTAAAGATACAAAATCAAGGAGGTATTAAATAATTTTATTGCAAAATTGTTGTTCTTTGAGCAACACCAACCGGGCCCGTAGCCCTAAAAATTCAGAAATAGCCGAAAGGACGAAATTCAAATGAGCAAACTATACGAAATTCGGCGTTCCTCTGCTTCAAAGAAAAAAGAGAACAACTCTTTGAAAAAAGACGCAAACATAAAGATTACCCCTCTCGGAGGACTGCATGAGATCGGAAAAAACATGACAGTCTTTGAATACGAGAACGATATTCTGATTCTTGATGCCGGACTGGCATTTCCCGATGACGATATGCTGGGAATTGATATGGTTATACCGGATATAACCTATCTCCAAAAGAACAGAAACAAAATCAGAGGTATCGTTCTGACCCATGGCCATGAAGACCATATAGGGGCAATTCCTTATGTGCTCAAGGAATTCAATGTTCCCGTATTCGGAACAAAATTAACCTTGGGAATACTCAAAAACAAGCTTCAGGAACACGGAATACTAAACTCTTCAAAACTTAACGTTGTAAATCCCGGAGAAAAGTTTCTCCTTGGTGAATTCAGGGTTGAATTCATACGTTCAAACCACAGCATTGCCGATGCAGTTGCCGTGGCTCTTCATACCCCTGCAGGTGTCATACTCCACACAGGCGACTTCAAGATTGATTCAACACCCATTGACGGCGAAATGATTGACCTTGGACGAATCGGCGAGCTTGGCAGAAAAGGGGTTCTTCTCCTTATGTCCGACAGTACAAACGCCGAGCGCAAAGGCTACACCATGAGCGAGCGTACCGTTGGCACAACCTTTGACAACGTGTTTGACAACTGCAACAAACGTATCTTTATTGCCACCTTTGCATCCAACATACATAGGGTGCAGCAAATCATAAATGCAGCAGTTAAACACGGCAGAAAAGTTGCCGTTTCAGGGCGCAGTATGGAAAATGTTCTGACCGCCGCAATTGAGCTTGGATATATGGACATTCCAAAAAATACGCTGATTAGCCTTGACGAGCTTGGCAAGTATTCAAAGGAACAAGTTGTAATTGTCACAACGGGCAGTCAGGGTGAAACAATGTCAGCCCTTTCAAGAATGGCATACTCCGGACACAAAAAAGTGAATATCGAAGCGGGAGACCTTGTTATAATTTCAGCAAGCCCAATCCCCGGAAACGAAAAATCAATTTCAAACGTAATCAACGAGCTTCTCAAGCACGGCGCCGAAGTAATTTATGAATCCCTTGCCGATGTTCATGTTTCGGGTCACGCCTGTCAGGAAGAACTGAAAATAGTTCTTGCACTGGCAAAACCAAAATACTTTATGCCGGTTCACGGCGAATTCAAGCACCTGAGCCGACACAAGGCATTGGCACTCCAAATCGGAATGAAGCCCGAAAACATCTTTCTTATGGAAAACGGTCAGGTTCTTGAAGTTTCAAAAAAAGCCGCAAAAATCACCGGCATTGTCCCCTCAGGCAGAGTTCTGGTTGACGGACTGGGAGTTGGTGACGTTGGTTCAATTGTTCTTCGTGACCGCAAGCATCTGTCCGAAGATGGCTTGATTGTTGTTGTTATGACAATTGATCAGGCAAGCAAAACCGTTGTTGCAGGCCCCGACATAATCTCACGAGGCTTCGTCTATGTCAGAGAATCCGAAGACCTTATGGAAAGTATGCGTGAAACCGCAACCGAAGTAATTGACGACTGCCTTTCAAACAATACCCTTGACTGGGCAAGTCTCAAATCCCATGTAAAAAACGAGCTTGGTTCATTCATCTTCTCCAAAACCAAGAGAAAGCCAATGATTCTTCCCGTTATTATGGATATTTAGACAACAACGCCCTGCAAAGCAGCCGCTTTGCAAGGCGTTTCTTTTTTGTAATATATATCAATATCCAGTTTATTCTCTACCAAACGCTCCACCAATTCTGAATCAATCTACTCACATTCAACCAAAAACTGAACCTTTATTTCAAGGACACAAACTTTTTCAGATTTTTTGCAGATATCTCAATCGTATGTCATCCACAAATTCTCCAGTGATGCTAAGTACTCTTTTGCTTCCTCTCTGGAATGGAATACTATAATATTCTTCGAGGAATATTTTTTCAGCAAGTCAATAACTTCAGGTCTGCTTTCTGAATTATAATTATTTATAAAAGCAATAAACTTCTCGTCCGTCCCGTCATTTTCCGTCCAAGGCATATCGGAACGGGGTTTTCCCTTCCTTGCTTCAATCCCCTCTATGCAAACTTTAGTTGGATAATCCAAAAAGAAAACAGTATCGCACTCTTTCAGTCGCATCTCCATGCTACCACCATAATTGCCGTCAATAATCCATTTGGAATTACTCATAGCCTTTTGTAACCGGCCAATAAAAACTTCTTTTGATACAGTTGTTCTGTCTGCGTTCCAATACATCATATCCAAGTGAAAGAGTGGCAATCCTGTAATAGATTTGAGTTTTCGTCCAAAAGTACTTTTCCCACTCCCCGGACAACCTATTATTATTACTTTTTCCATTCCATCACTCCCTTTCGGCAATATTCACATTTTAGATGCCAATAAATTTTTAGTGAATTAAATTACCTTTTAATGCACCGATAGAGGCAATTCATTGCGTTTGATATTAGCACAGTCTTCTTGCCTTATTTCTTACATAACCGCCAGCACTATTCCAAAAATAATAATTCCGGCACACCAAAGCTTTCGTGCTATTTTTTCTCCATAAACAAACTTTCCGCTCAAAATTGCCACAATTGCCGCACTTTGCTTAATGAGCGTCATAACCGTTACCTGGCTTGACTCATAAGAATTGGCAATAAAAAGTAAACGGTCACCCACAATCAGAAGAAAGCTAAGAATATAAATATACGGATTTTTGCACAACCGCGAATATCCACTTTTTTCCTTTGATGCGAATATAGATATAGTACATTGCAGAAAGCATAAGCATAAACCAGAACTGCAGTTGGATACTGCTGACTGCTTTAGTTGACATAATATACTTGTCCATTGTCCCGGACACCGCATTCAAAAGACAGGAAAAAAGAACAAGCCACACATAGCGACTATCTGTTGTGTTCTCGGTTGAGTCTTTTTGTCGGTTCACAAGATACAAGCCGGCAACAACAAGTATCAGGCTTATAATTCCCTTTAACGTAAGACTCTCATTCAAAAAAATCACGCCCATCAAAGTTGAAAAAACCACACGGGACAGATCCATAACGCTATAAAAACTGACCGACAGTTTTTTCACCGAAGCAAAAGTTGCAATCCATGCAAAGAAAATAACAAAAGACTTTACCCCAATTAAAATAAAAGTCTTTGCGTCAACAGAAAGCACATCATGCGCCATCGGCACCGTCATCAAAAATCCAATAAATGTATATGTAAATAACGTACTCAATAAATCATTTTTTTCAAGTATTTTCTTCTTAATTGGCTCACGAGCACCTTTAAATATGCCGTATAATAAAACAAAAATCACCCAAAGTTCCAAATCCAACAGTCTCCTTTTTAATATTCCTTGGTTCAGTCCATCGACATCTATTCAGTCTGTAAAACAT
>JAZRMZ010000169.1:0-17988 GCA_045647905.1 Clostridia bacterium | reverse complement strand
GGTAAATTTGACATCGGTATGGCAGGAATGACAGTTACAGAAGAACGTCTCAAGACAGTTAACTTCTCAACATCATACGCAACAGGCGTACAGTCAATCATTGTTCCCGAAGGTTCACCAATCAAATCAGTTGACGACCTTTCACCCGAACTTAAAATCGGTGTTCAGCAGGATACAACAGGTCATATTTACGCATCTGATTCAGTTGAAAACGGCGGTTACGGCGAAGAAGCTGTTATCCCCTTCAATAAGGGTACAGACGCAGTTGCAGCACTGGTAAGCGGCAAGGTTGACTGTGTAATCATTGATAACGAACCTGCAAAATCATATGTTGCTGCAAATGAAGGTCTTGTAATTCTTGATACAGAATACGTTACAGAAAACTATGCAATTTGTGTTGCAAAAGATAACGAAGAGCTTCTTACAAAAATCAACAAAGCACTTGATGAACTCATTGCAGACGGTACAGTTGACAGCATTATCAACAAGTACATCAGTGCTGAATAAACTTAAATCAAACTGCATTACTTAAAACGGCGGTGGAAACACTGCCGTTTTTATTGGAGATGATATTTTGACACTTAAAGAACAATTTATATTTAATTTTATCGAAGATTCTCGCTGGAAACATCTTTTAAAGGGTCTTGGCAATACTCTTACAATTGCGTTTTTTGCACTTCTCATTGGTGTTGTAATTGGTGTTGTTATTGCAATTATACGTTCAACCTACGACAAAAACCGTGAAAATCTTCTGCGAAGCAACAATGTTCTGAGCTATTACTCTTTCGCTCTTCTGAACATGATATGCAAAATATACCTGACCGTTATCAGAGGCACACCTGTTGTTGTTCAGCTTTTGATTGCTTACTTCATTATATTCGCATCATCAACAAATGGCATAATGGTTGCTTCAATTGCATTCGGCATCAATTCAGGAGCATATGTAGCTGAAATTCTTCGTGGAGGAATTATGTCAATCGACAACGGTCAGTTTGAAGCAGGCCGTTCACTGGGTTTTAATTACATTCACACCATGATTTACATAATCATTCCACAGGTATTCAAGACGGTACTGCCAACTCTTTTGAATGAATTTATTGCACTTTTAAAAGAAACTTCGGTTGCAGGCTATGTTGGAATTATTGACCTCACAAAAGCCGGCGATATTATTCGCGGAAGAACCTTTTCTGCCTTTATGCCGCTTCTTACCGTAGCTATTGTTTATTTAGCAATGGTTATGATTCTCACGTGGATTGTAGGCAGACTTGAAAGGAGGTTGCGTAAGAGTGAACGATAATTTTCTGATAAAAACAAAAGACTTATGTAAATACTACAACGGAGATAAAATCAAAGCACTTGACGGAGTTAATTCCGAAATAAAAAAAGGTGAAGTTGTTGTTGTAATTGGCCCTTCAGGCTCAGGAAAGTCAACATATCTTCGTTCTCTCAATCTTCTTGAACATCCAACATCAGGTACAATACTTTTTGAGAATATCGACATAACCGATCCAAAAACAAACATAAATCTGCATCGCAGAAAAATGGGAATGGTTTTTCAACAGTTTAACCTCTTCCCCCATATGACTGTTCTCAAAAATCTCACAATTGCACCGACCAAGCTTTTAAAAATGCCTGTTGATGAAGCAAACAAAAAAGCTATACAACTATTAACACGAGTTGGTCTTGCAGATCGTGCTGATGCATATCCTTCACAGCTTTCAGGCGGACAAAAACAACGTGTTGCAATTGTTCGTTCTCTTATGATGAGTCCTGACGTTATGTTGTTTGACGAACCCACCTCCGCCCTTGACCCCGAAATGGTTGGCGAGGTTCTGGATGTTATGAAGGAGCTTGCAAAAGAGGGTATGACAATGATTGTTGTTACTCACGAAATGGGCTTTGCCCGTGAAGTTGCCGACCGGGTTATTTTTATGGCAGACGGCTCCATTGTTGAGGAGGGCACTCCCGACAAGATTTTTTCAAGCCCCGAAGATCCACGGACAAAACAATTTCTGAACAGTATTCTGTAAATTTTAAGCAAATATCATTTTTCAAGATGATATTTGCTTTTTTTGTGTCGTTTCTATTGATTTTTCAGGCTTTTAGTGATATACTTTAGGTGAAATAAATACAAGGGGATATTTTTATGGTACTCGCAATAGACATTGGAAATACGAATATAGTTCTCGGCGGATTTGTGGATGACGAATTAGCATTTGTGGCAAGAATTGCAACAAATGCCAGCAAAACCGAAGATGAATACGCAACAAAAATAAAAAGCGTTCTGACCCTCCACAACGTTGACAAATCAACCGTCAAGGGTGCTATAATTTCCTCGGTTGTACCGCCCCTGAATTCAGTTATGAAGCGTGCCATAAAATTTGTGTACGGCATTGACCCCATTATGGTTGGTCCCGGAATAAAAACAGGCATCAAAATTCACTGCGACAATCCTGCAAGTGTGGGTGCAGATTTGATTACAGCCTGCGTTGCCGCACACTATACATACGGAAGTCCGTGCCTTATTGTTGATATGGGTACAGCAACAAAAATAATGGTTATTGACGAAACAGGTACATTTATCGGTGTTTCAATCGGGCCCGGCGTGGGGATGGGCGTCAAAGCTCTTGCAAGCGGAACTGCACAGCTCCCTCAGATAGGCCTGGAAGCGCCAAAATCCGTCATAGGAAAGAACACCGTCGATTGCATGAAGTCAGGGGTGGTTTTTGGTAATGCCTGCCTGATTGATGGAATGATTGACCGTTTCAACGAGGAAATGGGCGCTGAGCTTCCCGTTTATGCAACAGGAGGGCTCTCCTCCACCATTATCCCCCACTGCAAACACAAAATTATTCTTGATGATAATTTACTGCTTAAAGGACTGAATATTTTATATAAGAAAAACAATTAAATAACGTTTGTGTATATTGCTCTACGGAGTTAATATAAAAAAATTCATATGCGTTGTATCGCAAAAATGCGAACGACAGCAAGGAGGAAATTTTTATGAAAACACAAAAGAAAAAAGGAATGTCAACAGAAAGATTGGTAACAAGTGCATTGATGACCGCATTAGTCATACTATTTCAGTTATTAGCCACTTACACAACATTTTTCGGACCTTTCTCAACCGCCATAGGCTTAATCCCCATCGCCATAGGTGCAATCCTATGCGGTCCGGCTATTGGTGCATGGTTAGGTCTGATTTTTGCGATTATTGTTTTTGCTACCGGCGGTGCTAATCTTTTTCTCGCTGTTGACATACCGGGAACCATAATAACCGTTCTTTCAAAGGGCATCTTGTGCGGACTTGTTTCCGGCTTTATATACAGAGCCCTTTGCAAGCTGAACTCAACAATCGCAGCATTTGCGGCTGCAATCATCTGTCCAATAGTCAACACAAGTGTATTTTTACTTGGATGTTTGATATTCTTTATGGACGATGCTGTTGGAATTGCAAATATGCTTGGCAGTGCCGAAACCGGTGTTGCATTGTTTATTACACTGGCTCTTGGCAACTTTTTGTTTGAACTTGGCTTGAACACTGTTCTCAGCCCTGTTGTTGTCAAACTGTTAAATATCAGAAAAAAGGGATAAAACTATGTCTGAACAATTTTCACGAACAGAAATGCTTTTGGGAAAAGAAAATATGGACAAACTGAAAACCGCACACGTTGCGGTTTTTGGTTTGGGCGGCGTGGGCGGTCATGTATGTGAGGCTCTTGCAAGATGTGGTGTTGGCAAATTCACTTTGTTCGACAACGATACCATTGCAGAATCAAACCTAAACAGACAAATCATCGCAACAATTGACACCATAGGCATGGCAAAAACCGAAGCAATGAAAAACCGTATTTTGTCAATCAACCCCGATGCCGAGATAACACTCCACAAAGTATTTTATCTGCCCGAAAACGCCGATTGTTACCCCCTTGAGCAGTATGATTATGTGGTGGATGCAATCGATACTGTGAGTGCAAAAATCGAGCTCGCAGTGCGTGCAGAAGCCCTTGATGTTCCGATAATCAGTTCAATGGGTACGGGTAACAAGCTCGACCCCACAAAGTTCATAATAACCGATATTTACAAAACATCGGTTTGCCCTCTGGCAAGAGTTATGCGACGTGAATTGAAGCTCCGTGGTGTAAAAGGATTGAAGGTTCTTTATTCGGAAGAACCCCCTCTAAAGCCCAAAAGCGATACCGGCTCACGTTCACCCGGCAGCACGTCCTTTGTTCCTTCGGTTGCAGGACTTATAATCGCCGGTGAGGTTATCAAAAACTTAACAACGTGGCGATAAGAAAGGAGATATTTCAATCGGTCATAACCTTCAATGATGTGTATAAAAAAACAACCGATACGTCAGCAGGCAAGATTTAAAAAAACAAGTAATTCCTATCATATAATAGGTTCATAAACCTCAAAACGCACCTCCACCTTTACGGAATGTCTACCTTTATCATTTCGCCTTCTCCTTTCTAAGCTCCTCAATCTTTTTCCTTAATTTTTCAACCGCTTCCTGAGAATTTTCTATATGTTGAACAGTTTCTTCCATGGGACACATTCCGTCACCTTTCCGATTCTGTATAGCCTTTGTACGTTCACCGTATGTAGCATCAATCCCTTTTTCTTCCAGATATTTTTTTGCGGCATCGCTCATAGTCTGTCCATAACATCCCGTAACCCCTGCAAGATCAAAAATCATCGCCGCAGCCTTTCCTATGATTGTATCTGCAACAAAAGTCCCTTCAAGGATACCTTCATCATAAAGCCGAATTAAATGCGCAATTCCCAATGGCGACTCGGCGCTGACAATCCGATTATCCTTCACAACCACACAGGTTGCCGTTTTGTTTTTTATCATTTCAACCGCCTTTGACGCCGCATCATACTTTTTGGTCACGCTCCTTGAAACACCAAAAACAATCTGCGGAACAATAACAAGCTGAATCAGAATCCCCGGAACCCCCTGAACAATGGCGGTTATCACCGAAAGTCTGCCTGCACCCGGTATCATAACAAACAGCAATGTTGCAACAATACAATAAACAATTCTGCCCGCAATCAGGGATAAAACAAGCACGGGATATATGTATCTGAACTTACATTTATAACCCGTGAACCGATACAGTAATCCGCAAAAACAGCCATAACTCAACAATTCAAATGACATAATAACAGCATTTGGATATGCCGCCGGCATACCTGTGAGTATGCTGTTCAGCCACGGCAAAACAAAACCGCATACCGCACCGTAAACCGGTCCGCAAAAAAAGCCACACAAAAGAACAGGAATATGCATTGGCAAAAACACATTTCCCGGAAGAAGTCCCATACTATGCGAAGCCACAAACGGAAGTAATATACCCACAGCCAACATAAGCCCCGCAATTACAACGCGTTTCGATTTTGAACCAAACATTTTTTGTTCCTCCTATGATAGTCTTATTGCTGAAATTATAACACGTCGTTCCACAGTTTTCAAGCAGATTTGTGGATAGAATACGCAAATTTGTTGACAAATTTTTTATATCAACAAATCCGCTATAAACAACCACATATCTGCTTGAATGGATTTTGCCGCAATTATGCTCAAAAAGGGCGAACAGGTTCAAAGTATTTCTGAAAAGCTGGGCTATTCAACCCCCTACAACTTCAGCCGTGCCTTCAAAAAATATCACGGTATCGCTCCTTCAAAATTTATGTAATTGTAAAAAAAATGACTCAACCCTTTTCCAAGAGTTTGAGTCATTTTTTGTCTTTAGTTAAACAGGTTCTGTCACAAACGTTGGTCTAACTAACTTACTGTCAGTCTGAGCCATATGCAAAGAATCTTTTTATCCCGACATTTGAAACATAACCATTAAATATTTGGCTTGATATTAACCGATTTTGGGAAGACTTGCAGCCGCAACAGACTGGCCAACACGTCTTGCCTTTTCGTCAGGAATATGAAGCTGAATCTTTTTGCTGAGTTCGGGGAATTCGGTTTCAAGAACTTCATTCGCCTTTGCAAGAAGAATTGTTCCACCCTTACCGCTTGTAACACGACCCATAATAAGAACGTGCTTTATATCATAGAACAGCGAATAATAAGCGATTGTATAGCCAAAATATGTACCGATTGTGTCATAAATATCAGCAGCACGGCTGTCATCAGCTTCCATAAGCCCCTGAACAACCTTAAGCTTTTCAGCAGGTGAAAGACTTTCATCAAGCTCAATTCCTGCCTTGGGAGCAAGCTTAATCACTGCATCCTGCGAGAAGTACTTAACGCCGCAGCCATAGTCTCCGCTCCATTCGTCAACCATTGCGCCCTTGTTGAAGTCAACAGGAACAAACGCAAGCTCATTGAGCCAGCCCGTGATGTTTCCGTCCTTATCCACATAGCCTGCAGCTTCACTTGTGCCCATGGCAACACCAAGAACATTATTATCCTCAAGGCTCATTGCCCCTGCAAGAGCTGTAACATCACCGTCATTTGCAACCTCAACCGGAACATCACCGATTTCCTTTGCAACGTCCAAGTACATATTCTTTACGTGCTTTTCAAAGTCTTCATCAGAAACCTTGATAAAGAGAGATGCAACCATAATCTTGTTGTCAATATAAACACCGGCAGAAGAAACACCGATGGCATCAACTCTGGGCATATGTGATGCCGCAGTTTTCATTGCACTCAGAATACCTTCATAATGATACTTGGGGTCACTTTCAAGTTTGGGGAACCAGACAACTTCTTCAGAATATACTGTTTTGCCGTCAACAACAGCAGAAACCTTTCTGTCACTGCCGCCTGCATCAAAGCCGATACGGCAACCGTCAAGATGGCGGCCCACAGGTGACGAAACATCATTTTCCGCAGGAGCATCGGCAACATTTTCAACATAAATCACTTCAAAGGGCTTTTCATAAACACGAGCCATAAAATTGAAGTCAAATTCCCTTGCTCCGCCGATACGGTAATCATCCGCAATGCGGTCAAAAATATATTTTGAACCGGCGATATAAACTTTGTAGCCACCCTTTGCCCAAAGGAGGGTTTTAATCAGTCTTTCGGCAATACCGTAATTTTCTTCATCATGACCTGTGCCGTCCTTGAATGTATCAAGCTCGTATGTTGCCATAAGTCCGTTATTTCTTTCAACAGCAATAATAACCTTTTGTGCATCGGTTTTTGCAACAGCCGCCTTATAGTCATTAATCACCTTGACCATAGGCATAAATTCGGGTTCAAGTTTTGCAATCATAATAAAACTCCTTTTCAAATATGTATTTTAAAATTATTTTGAATATGCAGCCTTGTCACAAATAACAATAACATCATTGTGAACCTTCAGCATTGTGGCAGGATTCTTTGTTGAAATCTCACCTTCAATGAGTTCTGTAACGGCATCACGCTTGTTCTCGCCGCTTGCAAGAATGATGATTCTCTTTGATTTAAGAATTGAAGCAATACCCATTGTCAGTGCCTTTGTGGGTACATCTTCAATTTTATCAAAAAATCTTGAATTTGCCTGAATTGTGTTCTCTGTGAGGTCTGTCAGATGGGTGTTTGCATAAAGGAAATCATCCGGTTCATTAAAACCGATGTGTCCGTTCTGTCCGATTCCCAAAATCTGAAGGTCAATTCCGCCTGCAGCATCAATCATCTTTTCAAAATCATCACATTCCTTTTCGGGATTCTCAGCAAGACCGTCAAGAACATGAGTGTTTTCAATATCTATATTTATATTATTAAAAAGATTCTCGTTCATAAAATAACGATAACTCTGATCGTGGTCAGCCGCCATGGGATAATATTCATCAAGGTTAAATGATTTAACAGCCTTGAAATCAATTTCTCCTGCTTTGTTTTTTTCGGCAAGAATATTATACATTCCCACCGGTGTTGACCCCGTTGCAAGACCGAGAACCGAATCCGGTTTCAGTATAAGCTGGCTTGCAACGATTTTTGCAGCTTCCTTTGATACTTCCTCGTAATTTTCACAAACAATTACTCTCATAACATTCACTCCCAATATATTAGTGTTATTTTTTTCATTATACACCATTACAAAAGGAAAATATTTATATAAAAGTATCTTTTTTTTATAATTTTATCAGTATTTTTTGTATTTTTTGTAAAATTAAATATTTTTTTAAAAAATTTGATAAAAACACTTGCAAAAAGAAAAAGATTCTGTTATAATACTTTAAGTTGATTAGAATTATATGATTATGATTGCAATTGGAGGTGTATATATAATGGCAAAATGCGAAATTTGCGGAAAAGAATTGAAGTTTGGAATTAAGGTTTCTCACTCACATCGTCGTGCCAACAGAACATGGAAACCTAACATCAGAAGAGTCAGAGCAATTGTTGACGGAACTCCCAAAAGAGTTTATGCTTGCTCAAGATGCCTGAGATCAGGTAAAGTTCAGAGAGCTGTTTAATATCAGACGAAAAGGCTGTTGCATGAACAGTCATTAATACAAAAAAAGAGAACGTTTGCAAACGTTCTCTTTTTTTGTATACTTACCCTAATCGTTTAATTTATCTTTTCAATGCGCAAGATTGCCATTTGGTCACTTTCAAAAAACTTTGTCCGCATCGTCTCTAATTCTGTTCCTGCACTGCCGTCAAGTATTGCATAGGTTGCACCGTCAGGACTCCATGAATTCTGCACCATAATGGGAATATCAAGGGCAATCGCAAACATCTGGGCAACGTCGCCTCGTATTGCAGGTGTTTCAACCTCCAGCTTCAAGCCTTCCGTAACACCGATTTTCTGAGCTGTTCTTGTATATCCCATGGGGAATCCGCCCGTCATGTCAGCCATTGGAGCATAACCCAGTGCAGTAACCAGCATTTTTATTATTTCTTCATTTGTGACCTCTGCTTCAGGATTAAAGTTTCCGTTTTCATCACCCACCACAATGGCATAGTCCTTCATTGCATTAATATAATTCTTTGCCCAATGGCTGTCAGGAACATCAGGGAACTTGCTGGGCTCAACATTGTTCGCAAAGCTGTCAACTCCTATACCCAGAACCGTACAAACCATTTTTGTAGCTTCAGCACGGGTTATGGTGTCCTCAAGCCGCATATTTCCGTCTTCATCACCAACCATAATATTATACTTTTTCAAATCCTTCAGTTGTTCGTCACTTGGTGCCGCAAAAACAACCAACTGCAAGCCAAGTATTATTATAAGTACAAAAGCAATTGTTTTTTTCATTTTTATCCTCCTTGTATCGTATACTCACTTTCTATATTCCAGTCATTCCGCATTGTGCCCTTCAGCACAATATTATAGTTATTTCCTGCTTCAAGTCCCTCCATTTCATATGCCGCTTCATAGGGTACGGGAACGCCCATACTATGAACTTCCTTTCCCGTTTCGGCATCGTAGATATATATATCCACCGTTTCCTGAGCATTTGAGCTTATTCCGACTGTTATTTTCCCGTCCGCATCAGGAGTTACACCGTATACCGTCCGCGTGTCACCGCCGTCAGAATTAAATTCACCGCTTATGGATGTTTTCGGTGGTTGCGGTTTATCCTCCTCGACAGACGTTACCATATCCTCAATCTCAAAAACAGCTTTTTCTTTTTCAGCAAAATGCACTCTCTCCGGTTTTAATTTCTCCGCTTTCTCAACAACAGGACTCTGCAGCTGCTCCGTCTGCACTGGCTCAATAACCGCCACCTGCTCCTCCGAATTAACCGTGTTTTCTTTCTCAGCAACTTTCGAATGTTCAGCTTTTTGAACAACATCGCTGTTTTCCTGTTCATCAGGACTCACACGAATCAACTGAAAGGACTCTTGCCAATCAACAGCATTTCCCCGAACAATACCGCACACAAGCAATGATGATGCAACAACCACCGCAATTGTCAGTACGCCCGAAAAGCATCGGAACTTTCCGTTTTTTTGACCATTCCTGATGGCTTCAAACCTTCTTTTCAGAATTTTGCCATCACCCGACATTCCGACTGTTAAAGAATTTTTGTATCGTATTTCATTCTGCGAAACATCAAGTATAACTTTCATATACTCCTTTTTTTCTTCGGCACTCAGAGTCTTTACCGCTTCAACATCACACACCAGCTCACATGACTCATCAAACTGTTTTGATGCCATGTATGCAAAAGGATTAAACCAATGAACACATTTAACAAAAGTCACAAACCATTTTGTCGGAATGTCCCTGTGCTTCACATGGATTTTTTCATGGGCAATCAGATACTTCATTTTGTTGTCATCAAAGATTTTTGGCGGAATATATATCACAGGCTTCAATAACCCCGTAAGCAAAGGCACGCCAACATTATCGCTTTCACGGATTTCAACATTATCAAAGGTTTTTATATGCTTTGAATTTTTATGGAGTAACCGGCTCAACGCAAAACATGAGACAATCTTCTTCAAAAACAAACCAATGCCAATCCAAAGCCACAGATGCATTCCAACAGCAACCATTCTGTTTTCTGTGCCGTCGTTGTCGGGTACAGAAGCATAAACACCGCTGCTGTCTTCAAAAACCGAAACACCCTCGACCTTTTTAACCGTTATTTTTCTGACCCCTTCCGAAATCGGGTCGGGAAGCTTTATGTTGTTGTTCAGCTTAATTGAGAAAATCAAAACAAGCATAACGGACAACCAGAGAAACAACTGAATTTTTTCTCCGAAAATACGTCTTGAAACCGGCTTCAACAGCATCAGAAACAGCGTTAAAACTCCGCCTGTCACCGACATAATCAAAACCGACTTAAACACTTCTTCAAGCATCTTCTTACCCTCCCTTGCGGAAACTTTTTACAAATCAAACATTGCACGCAATTCCTCAATGTCCTCCTTTGTCACCTGTCCGCTACCAAGCAACGAAGCCGTTAATTCACGTGCCGAACCGCCGTAAAGTCTTGAAATCAGCTTTGATGTCTGTTCTTTTTTGTATTCCTCACGGCTGAGCAACGCAGAATAACGAATTACTCTGTTCACTTTCTCGGAAGAAACAAACCCCTTTTCATTCAAGCGCAGTAGCATTGTTCCCACGGTATTATACTTCCACTTGGAATCGGCAATGCCGTCACATACCTCCTGTATGCTTGCAGACCCCTCCGCCCGCCACAACACCTCCATAACTTCAAGCTCAGCGGCACTTATTTCTTTATTCTCTCTCATCTTCAACTCCTCCAACGCTAATTTTGTCTGGTTCTGCAACAAATGTTATCAGAAAACACTTCCGAAAGATCCTTCGTTACACTCAGGATGACTCTGTTCAGTCATTCTGAGCCGACGGCGAAGAATCTTTACAACATATCTCCAACATTTGCCGATTAACCTTTAGTCTTTGCAAAAAACTCTCCTACAATTGTAAGTTTAATTTCATCTTACACTTGTAGGAGAGTTTTGTCAATACTTTTTTAAAAAATATTTTTATATCATTTTCAAAAGTTCTTCTTCAGTTATAACGGCAATCCCAAGAGAGTTGGCTTTGTCCAGCTTGCTTCCTGCCTCCTCGCCTGCAACAACATAATCCGTCTTTTTTGAAACCGAACCCGAAACCTTTCCGCCATTATCCTCAATTATCTTTTGTGCCTCGGAGCGCTTAAGAGTCGGGAGCGTTCCCGTGAGAACAAAGGTCTTGCCATCAAAACTGCCGCCCGTGGGGCGTTCTTCTGCAACCATATTCACACCTGCAGCCTTCATTCGCTCAATCAATTCCTTTGTTTCAGGCTCCGAAAAATAGTGAACAAGGCTTTCTGCCATCTTATCACCCACGTCATCAATTGCCGAGACTTCCTCTGCCGTTGCCGACATTATGGCATCAATATTTCCAAAATGACCGGCAATGTTCTTTGCAGCTTTTGAACCGATAAGACGGATTCCAAGACCGCAAATAAGACGGTCAAGGGGGTTTTGTTTTGCCTTTTCAATTGCATCAATCAGATTTTGCGCAGACTTTTCGCCAAAGCGTTCAAGCCCCACCAAATCCATAAACTCCATATAAAACAAATCTGCTGTATTTTTAATCAAACCCTCATCCACAAGCTGTTCAACCACAGCATCTCCAAGACCTTCAATGTCCATTGCACCACGGGATGCAAAATGAATGATGCTCCGCACCTTTTGTGCAGGACAATTTGTGCTGACACATCTTGTTGCAGCTTCACCCTCTTCACGGAAAAGAGGCTCACCGCAAGCAGGACAAACCTTTGGCATCTCAAATTCCCGTTCCGCACCCGTGCGTTTTCCTTTCAGGACTTCAACCACTTCAGGAATAATATCCCCTGCCTTCTGAATCAAAACCCTGTCACCAATCATCAATCCTTTTTCACGGATAAAATCCTCGTTGTGGAGTGTTGCACGACTGACCGTTGACCCTGCAACCCTCACAGGTGTCAGCACCGCATTGGGGGTAATCACACCTGTTCTTCCAATCTGAACTATAATATCCTCCACTGTTGTTTCCTGACGCTCTGCAGGGAACTTATAGGCAACTGCCCATTTGGGAACCTTTGTTGTGGTTCCCAGAAGCTCTCTTTGTGCAAGGCTGTTCACCTTCACCACCGCACCGTCAATATCAAATGGAAGATTGGGACGTTCTTCACCAATACGCTGAATTTCCTCAAATGCTTCTTCCATGGTTGAAAAAACTTCACGTCTCGGGCTGACCTTGAAACCAAGTGTTTTCAGCCACTCAAGACCTTCTTTGTGAGTTTCAAGTTCCTTTGTTGTTTGCTGAATATTGAATATAAACACATCAAGACTGCGTTTTGCGGTAATCTTGCTGTCAAGCTGTCTCAGAGAGCCTGCCGCCGCATTTCGTGGATTGGCAAAGAGCGGTTCATTGCTGTTTTTCCGTTCCTCGTTCAGCTTTTCAAAAGATGCCTTGGGCATGTAAACCTCGCCACGCACTTCAAGCTTCTCAACCGCTTCGGGCAGAACCAGAGGAATTGACTTTATTGTTTTGAGGTTTTCGGTTATGTTTTCACCCACAACACCGTCGCCACGGGTTGAGCCTTTGACAAACCTTCCGTTTTCATATTCCAGCGATACCGAAAGCCCGTCAATTTTCATTTCTGCAACATATTCATATCTCTGTCCCTCAAGCCCCTGTGCAACACGCTTGTCAAATTCCATAATTTCTTCTTTTGAAAAAACATCACCAAGGCTCTGCATGGGAATTTCATGAACAACCTGTTCAAATTCTTTCAGCGCCGCACCGCCCACGCGTTTTGTGGGTGAATTTTCATCTGCAAACTGAGGATTTTCTTCTTCAAGTTTAATAAGTCGGTGAAGTAATATATCATAATCATAGTCCGAAATTGTGGGGTTATCCAGAACGTAATAGTTTTTGTTATGTTCCTCAATTTCTCTTCTCAGATTCAGGATTTCATTTTCTACACTCATACAGTTCAATCCTTTCGGGGTTTTCCTTAGTTTATCTTTCTTTAAGCCGTTTTATCACATAATCATATCCGCCGTCGCTGTGGGGAATGGTGCATTTACTGCAATCTTTTATTTTTTCTCCGTTTTCACCGTCAAGCATCACAAAATTACCGCCGCAATCCATCTTGTAAAGAGGGCAAAAACAAAAAAGGCAGTTGATTTCCTTTGTGTCATGGCAAGGATAATATTCACATTCCGTGTTCACAAAATACTTATAGCTCATACTCAAACCTCTGCTTTTCGGGTAAATATATTCACTACATTTTACCATAATTCAAATTTTGTGTCAATCAAAAAAAATCCTTGCAACCGTAAAGATTGCAAGGATTTTTATTTTACACATTTATTTTGCCGCAACGGCATCAAAATCTGCTTCAATTTCAGCAGAGGGTTTCTTTGTAATAAGCGACACAACTACAATAACAACTGAAGAAATAATGAATGCAGGAAGCAATTCATAAAGACCCAGAATCGGGAACTGAGCTGCAAAATGTGCTTTTATAACAAGTTTCCATACAAACACCATAATACCGCCCGAAAGCATACCTGCAATTGCACCCAAATGCGTTGTTCTCTTCCAGAAAAGTGAGAACAGCATCAACGGGCCAAAGGTTGCACCAAAGCCTGCCCATGCAAATGATGTAATACCAAAGATTGTGCTGTTGGCATCCCACGCAATTATCATTGCAATAATAGTGATAACAGTCATGGCAATTCTTGAAATCCACATAACTTCCTTGTCACTTGCCTTCTTTCTGAAAATACCGTGATAAATATTCTCAGAAAGTGCGGATGTTGAAATCAACAGGTATGAGTCAGAGGAGCTGATTGATGCCGCCAAGATTCCGGCACAAGCAAAACCGGCCAGAATGGGAGGCAAGTATGTTGTGGACATATCAATGAAGATGTTTTCCGCATCAGCATTTGACATATATGTAAGTCCCGGAACGCTTCTTCCTACTATACCGATAAGCACAGCCGCCGACATTGCAATGAACAGCCAGATGCAAGCAACACGACGTGAACGTGTAAGTTCTTTTCCGTCTCTGATACCCATAAATCTGAGAAGCACCTGAGGCATACCAAAGTAACCAAGACCCCATGCAAGGCACGAACAGATTGAAAGGAACGAATAAGGACTTCCTGCGCCAAACACATTTGCCGCTTCTTCAGAAGGTGATGCCGTTGAAAACAGAGAAAAATAACCATCTATATTCTTTGCATTTTCAACAACCTGTGCCCAACCACCAGCCTGAACAACAGCAATCGCAAAAATTGCAACAAGCGCAATTACCATAACAACCGCCTGCATAAAGTCAGAAGCACTTTCAGCAAGAAATCCGCCAAGGAACGTATACAGCAATACAAACACAGCTGCCACAATCATCATTCCGTGATATGCGTTATCCATACCAAAAAGATTCATAAAGAGCTTTCCGCAAGCTGACAAACACTGTCCTGCATAAACAGTGAAGAAAACAACAATAAACAACGATGCAATAATAAGAATAATATTGCTCTTTTCGTGGAAACGCTTGGAGAAAAATCCCGGAATGGTAATAGCATCCACTCTCACACTATACTTATGAAGCCTCTTTGAAACAATAAGCCAGTTGAAGTATGTACCCACAAAAAGTCCTATTGCTGTCCAACCTGCATCGGCAAGGCCAGTCCAATAAGCAAGACCGGGAAGCCCCATAAGCAACCAACCCGACATATCCGATGCTTCTGCACTGAACGCCGCAACCCAAGGACCAAGAGAACGTCCTCCAAGGAAGTAACTTTCAGCATTTTTGTTTGATTTCTTTGCAAAAAACACACCAATTCCCACTACCGCTGCCATATAAACAATCATCGCAACAAGGTGCTGAATATTTGCATTTTCCATAAAAACACATCCTTTTTTCCTAAAATTTCAAATAATAACTATCATTTTACAGTAAAAACCCCAAAAAGTCAATAAATATTTCAATTTTCAATTGTTATTTTATTATCAAAACAGTTTCCAACCGCCCACGATACACTGACCGACATCATCTCCGGTTGCAACAACAGTTCCGTCAGCTCACAAACCCTCAATACGGCTTGATCCTACAGAAACCGGAATTACAGTCTCCTGTCCCGAATATTGAAGACATCATGAAAGTGCTCTCCTCAACATTTAACTTTCACTTTTTGTATTCTACAACATTTTTATAATTTGTAACCTTCAAAAATTATATTTTGCCTTTCATCTGTATTTGGGGCTTGACAAATTGCTTATAAAGTGCTATTATTTAATGGATTGAGCAAGCGTTGAAGATGTGTAAGTAGCATCGGTAAAATTGCAAAAGAGAGCGGATATCGTCGGCTGTGAGTATCCGTTGCAATCCCGATTGTGAATTTCAGCATCGGAGCTTTCTGCGAAAGTGATTTTCATATAAGCAGGGTGTTTACTGTGTTCACGCAAAAAACGCAAAAGAGTGCAGAACAAAAGTTCTGAATACGGGTGGTACCGCGGACTAAATTCAGTTCGTCCCAATGATTTGGGGCGGACTTTTTCTTTTGCCCATCCCAATTTACAGCAAAGAAAACGGGGGCTCCCTTGCACAAAGGTCTGAAGCGTTAAGGCGATGTGCCGGTGGCATATCGGTAGCGTAAGATTGTAAAATGCGATAGCTTTTTACTGTTAAAAGAAAACGCATAGCGTTTTTACGCTAAAACTCACGAAGCTGACTGAAGGATTGTTATCCTGTCCTCCAAAAAATAATGCACATTAATTACAGAAAGGAAATTTGTTATGTCAGAGAAAACAACACAAATGAAGCAAGAGTTTCTCACAAAGCTCGGAAATGTTGCCGATATGGCAAGTCTTGACGCTTTGAGAGTTGAATATCTTGGCAAAAACGGTTTGATTACCGGACTTCTGAAAGAAATGAAAAACCTCTCGGTTGAAGAAAAGAAAACCTTCGGTCAGGAAGTAAACATTCTCAAAAACGAAGCAACCGACGCAATCACCACAAAAATTGAAGAAATGAAGAAAGCGGAAATTGAGAAGGAAATCAATTCAATGCCCGACATTGACATTACCGCTCCCGCAAACCTTGACCGTGGTTCATACCACCCCATCACGCTGGTTCAGCGTGAATGTGAGGAAATTTTCCGTTCAATGGGCTTCCACATTGAAGATTACAGCGAGATTGTGACCGACTACGAATGCTTTGAAGCACTGAACATTCCCAAGCATCATCCGGCTCGTGATATGCAGGATACTTATTATCTTGAAAACGGTCAGCTTCTGAAGTCACATACATCTGCGGCACAGAACGCAATTTACAAAAAATATAAGGATGCCCTCATCAACGACGGTGTTCCCATCAAAGCAATCTTCCCCGGAAGATGTTTCCGAAACGAAGCAACCGACGCCAACCACGAAAACACCTTCTTCCAGATGGAAGGGGTTATGGTTGACAAGAACATCTCAATTTCAAACCTCATTTTCTTTATGAAAACAATGCTCTCTGAGGTATTCAAAAAGGACGTGAAGGTTCGTCTGCGTCCGGGCTTCTTCCCCTTTGTGGAACCGGGCTTTGAGCTTGACATCAACTGTCTTATCTGTGGCGGCGAAGGCTGTCCCTCCTGCAAGCACAGCGGCTGGCTTGAGCTTTGCCCCTGCGGCATGATTCATCCCGAAGTTTTGAAGGCAGGCGGCATTGACCCCGAAGAATACACAGGCTTTGCCTTTGGTCTTGGACTCACCAGACTTGTTATGATGAGATACGGCGTGAAAGATATTCGTGATTTGAACAGCGGCAGTCTCAAAACTCTGTCACAGTTCACCGACGACAAATAAATCAGGAAAGGAGATTATAAATTATGTTTTTATCAATGAACTGGATTTCTGACTTTGTTGATTTGTCAGGACTCGACAAAATGAAACTTATAAATCAATTCTCGCTTTCCACAGCCGAGGTTGAAAACGAAATATTCTTCAAAGGAAGCGACATTGAAGGCATTGTTGTTGCCGAAATCAAATCCGTTGAAGACCATCCCGAATCAAAGAAGCTCCACCTTTTGAAGGTTGATGCAGGTGACGGCGGTTTGACAGATGTTGTCTGCGGTGCTCCCAATGTTAAGATTGGAATGAAAACAGCCTTTGCAAAGGTTGGGGCAAGAATTGGTGAAATCACCATTGCTCCCCGTCCTTTGGCAGGCTATCCCTCACACGGTATGTGCTGCAGCGAAAAGGAATTGGGAATCAGCGACAACCACGAAGGTATCATGGAAATTCCTGCTGAAATTCCAAACGGCACAGACGTGAAAGATGTTTATGCCATTGACGATATAATCTTTGAAGTTGACAACAAATCACTCACAAACAGACCCGACCTTTGGGGACACTACGGAATCGCCCGTGAATTTGCGGCACTTGCAGGACGCCCTCTGAAAGCGTTGGAGGTTGTTGACCTTGAACAGTACAATAATCTTCCCCAAATTGACATGAAGATTGAGGACCCCCTCTGCCAGAGATATTCATGCCTTCAGGTTGAAAACATCACAAAGAATGT
>JAZRMZ010000168.1:0-11462 GCA_045647905.1 Clostridia bacterium | reverse complement strand
GGACGATCTGGGGGTCTGACTTAGACCCCCTTGGTAAAAATTGGAATATAAGACTTAAAAAATCCTTAAAAACAAAACTAAAAAATGATACAAAAATAACACAAACCCCTTGAAATCAAGGGGTTTGCGTTGTATCAACCTTTCGGTTGGATTGTGGGTGCAGGGGAAGGATTTGAACCAACGACCTCCGGGTTATGAGCCCGACGAGCTACCAAGCTGCTCTACCCTGCGATATATAATTTTTAGTTAGTGGTGCCGGAAACCGGGATCGAACCGGTACGGGAAGTTAATCCCACAGGATTTTAAGTCCTGGGCGTCTGCCAGTTCCGCCACTCCGGCACGCTGTGCACTGCTAACTATGATATAATAACACACTTATTCGCGTTTGTCAAGTAAATTTGAATAATTTTTTAAATATTTTTTTGACATACTGCATAACTTATTTTATGCAGTATGTCAAAATATTATACCAAATCAGCTATTCATAAAAGCTTTATAGCCCTTATACGCCATATAAATATCATATTTTCCGGCAACCTCATTCGGCGAGTGCATACCAAGAAGAGCAACTCCGCAATCAATTGTATCCACATCAAGATTTGCAACAAACTGAGCTATTGTGCCACCACCGCCGACATCAGTTTTACCCAATTCACCCGACTGCCACAAAACATTGTTATCTTCAAAGATACATCTGATTTTTGCTACAAATTCAGCACTTGCATCACTTGAACCGCTTTTTCCTCTTGCGCCGGTATACTTTGTCAAAAGGAGTCCTTCGTTGATATATGCCGAATTGTTGCGTTCATAAACTTCGGCAAAGTTCGGATCATACGCCGCTCCCACATCTGCCGACAAACACTGTGAATTTGAAAGACACTCACGCAATGTAAGCTCGGTGTACTTATCACAGCACATACTGCAAACCTTTGCAAGAATATTTTCAAAGTTTCGTGACTGCATCCCTGTGTTACCCATACTTCCTATCTCTTCCTTGTCAACAAGGAGACATACGGCTGTTTTTTGAGGCTTGTTTGTTGCCATAATTGCTCTGAGTGCAGTATATGCACAAACTCGGTCATCATGACCGTAACCCACAATCATACTCCTGTCAAGTCCAAGGTCACGTGCCGCAAAAGCAGGCACAAGTTCAAGTTCACTGCTCATAAGGTCCGCTTCACAAATATCATATTTTTCAAAAAGGAGCTTCATAACTCCGTATTTTACCTTTTCTTTATCGGCATCATCACAGGGAATATTTCCCACAATCACATTCAGTTTCTCAGCATCAAAGGCTTCCGAGAGTTTTTTGCCCGAATACTGTCCTGCCAGATGAGGCAACAAATCAGCAATACAAAAAACGGGATCGGTTTCATTTTCGCCTATCACAATGTCAATGGCTGTACCATCCTTTTTAACAACTACACCATGAAGCGCAAGAGGGATATTATACCACTGATATTTACGTATTCCGCCATAATAGTGAGTTTTTAAAAAGGCAAAACCCGTATCTTCATAAAGGGGTTGCGGCTTCAAATCCAGTCTTGGAGAATCAATATGCGCGCCCACAATATTTACACCCTCACTTATCGGAGCACTTCCAATCACAAAAGCAACAATACTCTTTCCTCTGTTTACATAATACACTTTATCTCCGCTTTTAAGAACACTTTTGCTTCCAAGACTTTCAAAGCCTTCACTTTCCAATAACTTTACCGACAAATTACAGAACTCCCGTTCGGTTTTTGCTTCCGTCAAAGCAAGCCGGTATTCCTCACAAAAGTCATAAACACGTGCTTTTGTCTTTTCATCAATATCCGCAAAGCCGTTTTTCTTTTCATAAATTAAATTTTCAATCATTTTAATTCCTCCGTTTCATTTTCTTCATTACTGTTGTATATTGAGTTATATGCTTCAAAAGCCGTAAAAACTTTTTCAACATATTTTTCGGTTTCTTCGTATGGGATTTCAGCCAAACCGCCATTGCCATCCGACAACGTTTCATCAGCAAGCCATTGGTCCAGATTTCCCGTTCCGCCATTGTAAGCAATTACCGCAAGTCGAATATCACCGTATGTTTCCAAAAGATACTTCAGATAATAACACCCAAGTCTTATATTACACTCAGGAACATATAAATCATCGGGAATAACGTATCCGAATTCTTCTTTTTCATTGCATTCTTTGGCGGTTTCCTCCATGAGCTGCATAAGTCCCTTTGCTCCTACTGTTGATTCAGCCTTTGGTTCAAACCCACTTTCCACTTTTATAACGGCATAAACCATATACTTGTCAAGATTATATTCTTCCGCATATTTTTCAACATATTCCTCATACTTAACCGGATATAGCATTTTCAAAACCGCTTCTTTGTCACATCCCGTAAAAAAACAAATTATCAATAAAAATGATAAAACTATAAAAAACGTTCTTTTCTTCACTCCGCTTTACCTCAAAACTCTAACCATTACACAACCAAGCTGCAAATTCACAAATTTTTTCGCGATTGCCATCATTCTCAAAACAAATATCCGCAAGCTCAGCATACTCACTTTCCGTCAGCTGGTTTGACATCCTTGCAATTGCTTCATCTTCCGTAATTCCGTCCCTCTCAATTATCCGTTTTATCCGAACGTCCCTGTTTGCCGTTACAGCAACCGTAACATCACATTTAAAGGGGAAGTCACATTGGAACAACAACGGAACATCCAACACCACAATATCAGCACAGGAACCTTCAATCTGTTTTTCCATTTCCGCAAAAATATGCTTATGTGTTATTCTGTTGAGCATCTCAAGACTTTCAGCATCAGAAAAAACAATTTTCCCCATTTTCTTGCGGTCAAGATTCCCGTCATCAGTAAGTACATCAATGCCAAACACATCAGCTATTTCAGCAAGTGCCGGCATCCCTTTTTCAACAACACGTCTTGCAATCTTGTCACAGTCAACAACCTCTGCTCCGTGCCTTTTCAATTCATCACAAACAGAGCTCTTTCCTGCCCCGGTTCCTCCGGTTATTCCAATAATCTTCATATGTCACCTTATCATTTAGTATCAAACCACGTTTTTCCGCTGTTGCCTTCCACTTTGAGAGGAACAGACAAATTCATGGCATTTTCCATTTCTTTAACAAGCAGTCTTTCAACAACTTCCTTTTCTTCGGGAACCGCTTCAACAATCAATTCGTCGTGAACCTGAAGAATCAGCTTTGACTTCATGCCATCTTCCTTCAACCGCTTGAAAACATTCACCATTGCAATCTTTATTATATCAGCCGCCGACCCCTGAATGGGAGCATTCATGGCAACCCTTTCTCCAAACGCCTGCGTTATCTTGTTTGATGCACGCAATTCAGGCAAGTAACGTCTTCTGTTCAGGACTGTTGACACATAACCCTTTTCACGGCCATCAGCAATAGTCCTTTCCATATACTCTTTCACCTTTGGATATGCCGCAAGATAATCGCTTATATATTGTTTTGCTTCCTTTATGGATATTTTCAAATCCTGCGCAAGTGAAAATTCTCCAATACCGTATACTATTCCAAAATTAACAGCCTTTGCACCAAAACGCATTTCGGAAGTTACATCTTCAAGATTAACTCCAAATACTTCCGAAGCCGTTTTTGTATGAATATCCACGCCACTCAAAAAGGCATTTCGCATATTTTCATCATCTGCAATGTGTGCAAGAACCCTGAGCTCAATCTGTGAATAATCGGCATCAACCAAAATATTCTCACCTTCGGCAACAAACATCCTGCGCATTTGCCTTCCCCGCTCAGTTCTGACAGGAATATTCTGAAGATTCGGTTCTGTACTGCTGATACGTCCCGTTGCGGTCACAGTCTGATTGAAGTTTGAATGAATTCTTCCCGTTTTTGCGCTGATAACAGGAAGAAGCCCGTCAACATATGTGGACTGTAACTTTGTGAGTCCTCTGAATTCAAGAACACATTCAACAATGGGGTGTGTTCCCTCCAGCTTTTTCAGAACATCGGCACTTGTGGAATATCCGGTTTTTGTCTTTTTACCATGTGGCAGATTCAGTTTTTCAAACAAAACCTCGCCCAACTGTTTCGGGGAATTTATATTGAATACTGTTCCTGCGTAGTCATAAATTCTTTTTTCAAGCTCAGAAATATTGGTCTTTAATTGTTCACCAAACTCCAGAAGAGCCGCTCTGTCAACAAAAACACCCGTATACTGCATATCGGCAAGAACTTCAACAAGAGGCAGTTCAACATTGTAATACAGCTCATACTGACCGTTTTTTTCAATTTCTTCAGCAAATCTGTTCCATAATTCAAAAATCACAAAAAGTTCACGGGCGCACATATCCAAAGAATCATTTTCATCTTCAAAGCATAACGAAAGCTGACCGTTTTCTTCTTCCTGCTGTTCTTTTCCGAGATTCAAACCCAGAAATTCCAACGCAAGATTATCTATATTATATGCAGATTTTCCGGGTTCAAGAATATATGCAGCAATTGCCACATCAAATTCTATATTCTTACAGTCAATCCCCGCATTTTTTAATCTGAGTATATCTTCTTTAACATTGAACCCAACTTTTTTACAGGATTCAGATTCAAAAAACAATTTCAAACTCTCCAATTGAGGATTTGTTATATAAAAACAGCGCTTTCCGTCTTCAGAAATACAGATTGAAGATAATTCATTTTCCCCGTATAGTCTGTAAGCAACAGTTACATCTTTGCGTGAATAATCCAAAAGAATTTTCGAATCTGCAATCTCTGCAAAAGCATCACACTCAACACTCTGACAGGACGCAGGCGCATCAAGTTCAAGTTTATCCAGAAAAGATTTGAAATTAAGCCGCATAAAAAGCTCTGCAAGCTGAGTCTTATTATACTCACCCATTCGACAGTCCTCAATCGAAAAATCCAGCGGAACATTTCTGTCAATTTCAGAGAGCTGACGGCTGAGAAAAGCATCTTCTCTACCCTCGGCCAGCTTCTTTTTGACAGACGGAGTTGCCTCAACCGCATCAAAATCAGCATATATGTTTTCAATGCTCTTATATTTTTCAATTAATGCAAATGCAGTTTTTTCACCAATGCCTTTAACACCGGGAATATTATCCGAAGTATCTCCCATCAATCCCTTAACATCAATAAATTCACCCGGGGTAACAGAATACTTTTCTTTCACTTCTTTTGCGCCGTAAACCGTTGTTGTTGTGCTTCCCATTTTGGAAATAACCAATTTCACCTTAACAAGCTCTGATGCAAGCTGAAGGTCATCCTTGTCGCCCGTCAGAATCGAACATTCAATTCCCTTTTCTTCACAAATTGCCGAAACCGTTCCGATTATATCATCCGCTTCATAACCCGGCTTTTCAAGACAAAGACAGTTCATCGCACCAAGAACCTGTTTAATCAACGGAAGCTGAACCAAAAAATCTTCAGGAGCCGGTTTGCGCTGTGCCTTATACAAATCATACATCTTGTGTCTGAAGGTTTTTTCCTTCACATCAAAAGCCACACAAAGATAGTCAGGCATATCCTCCTCAAGATTCTTAAAAAGACTGTTCAAAAAACCGTACACCGCATTTGTGGGTGTACCGTCGGGAGCATTAAGCATACGAATCCCGTAATATGCACGGTTTAAAATACTGTTTCCGTCAATTATAAGCAACTTTTCCAAAATATATCACATAGCCTTTCGGGTAAATTCCAAGTATGTATCAAAGAACACTTTTGGCAGCATACTCCGCCAAAAGTGCCTTCATACTGACAACATTATTCCGCTTCCGCAAAATCATTATCTATTGCGATTGCGTTTCCTTTCTTTTTATCTTTCTTTGAACTAAAGGAATCCTTCAATTCAACAAACTTGTCAATTGCCGCAGGAATCATATCGAAGATTCTGTCATAAACCGATGATTCAGGGTTAACAGGAACAAGTCTGATCTGCCCCTTTGCAACAACCATAAACGCCTCAGGTGTAATGGAAACACCACCGGCAACACCGCCACCGAAGAGAGGCTGTTTTTCAGCAGGTGTCTGTTTTGCCGAATGGTCCGAGCCCCCAACACCAAAGCCCAGACTCACCTTTGAAATGGGGATTATAACCGTTCCGTCTGCTGTTTCAACGGGGTCTCCCACAATTGTGTTTACATCAATCATCTCTTTGATGCTTTGCATCGCTGTGTACATCAATCCTTGAATCGGATGCTGTTCTGCCATAATTAATCCACTCCTTTTTCGTTTTTATGTTTATCATATACTTTAAAACCACGTATTGCCGCAGTTATAATATGCACAGGACGTATTTTTATTATTCCTCGCGTTTCAATCTCAAAAACCTTTTTTTCAAAATCAGGTTCAAGCTGAACATCGGGGAAATCCAGTCTGAAGAATCTGCACAAGAAAGCATACGCATTACCCATAAGGGTCCAGAATGCACCGCAAATCATACCGGTTTTTCCCGCATCGCCTGTACCAAAACGGGATTTAATCATAATATCAACAAATTCTACTTTGTCACCTGCATAACCAAATACCGTTACGATAACTTCCCTCACCAGCAACAAGGTTTTTCTGAAACTTTCCACTTTTTCCAAAAAACTCTCTGCCGTAAGCTCCCCACTTTTCTCAGAATTTTCAGTTTTTTTCGTCTTTTTACCGTTTTTCTGATTTGAATCTGAGGATAACTTATTTAACCTCTTTTCATCAATAGTAAATTTCAAAAACAAACTTTTGAAAATAATCTTTAACTTGCCGTTTCTGTATTCAATAATTATTTTTACTCTGTTATAAAACAGCAACGCAATTATTGCAAAAAAAAGACATAATACAATTACAATCCAAATCATTATAAATCACCGACCGGAGAAATCAGACATTTTCTGTCTGATTCAATTCTTCCGCCACATCAACATGGGCTTGTTCATCCAAGCCTTCGCCGTTTTGTTCCGCAAGCTCGCGCATTTTTTCAAGTTCAGATTCGTCAGCACTGCGTTCCTCAAACTCCGGCAGCTCCGCAACACTTTCAATACCAAAACACCGCAAAAATTCTTCTGTGGTTCCAAAAAGCATAGGTCGTCCGGGAGTGTCCAGCCTTCCCACTTCCTCAATAAAATTCTTTTCAAGGAGTTTGTTAACAAGGTTATCGCAGGAAACGCCTCGTATCTGTTCAATAACACCACGTGTAACAGGCTGTTTGTATGCAACAATCGAAAGAACCTCCATTGCCGCATTTGAAAGACTTTGGCTTCGTCTTGGCTCAGCAAGCTGCGCAATGTAATCCTGATACATACGTCTTGTACACATCTGATAAGAGTCTTCAAGACGTATAATCTGAATTCCCCGTTTTTCACGGTCATACTTGTCCGCAAGCGAGGTAACAATTGCTCTGGTACTTTTTATATCAATATCCAATATGTCCGAAAGCTTTTCAACGTGTACCGGATCACCGGCAGCAAACAAAACGCCTTCAATTATAGATTCTGCTTCTTTTAATTCCATATTTCCCTCTCAAAATCCAAATCAATCTTCAAGCTCCTCAAAGTTGAAGTTATCATCATCTGTAATTTTTGTCACAGAATACTCTCCCTTAACATCAGTATCCTCAACAACAATTTTGTTCATCTTTATCATTTCCAGCACTGCAAGAAAAGATGCAACCGCTTCAGGCTTGCTTTTGACATTTTTGAAAATATCTTTGAACATAACCTTACCTTTTTCAATCAGTCTGTTCCATATCTTTCTGACCTTTTCCCTGATTGAAACCTTTTCATGTCCCACAATTCCCGAAAACGACCGTTTTGGTGGCGGAAGTTTCCGTTCCATCTTCACAAAGGAAACCTTGTATGCCTCAAAAAGATTTTCCAAGGTCATTTTTGAATAGTTCATCTCTGCAGGTGGTCTTTCAATAACATCAGGAAGTTTAAAAAATAACCCCACATCCGAGTTTTCATGCTCTCTGAAAAAACCAATACTTTCCTTGATTTGCTGATATTCAAGAAGTCTTCTGACAAGCTCTGTTCTTGGGTCTTCCTCTTCCTCTTCATTATCTTTTGGCAAAAGCATCTTTGATTTTATCTGAAGAAGAGTTGCCGCAAGAACCAGAAATTCACTGGAAACTTCAAGGTCCATTTCCTCCATACTTCTCATGACCTCAAGATACTGGTCGAGAATTGTTGCAATGGGAATATCATATATACTGACTTTATTCTTTTTTATAAGCATCAGAAGGAGGTCAAGGGGTCCTTCAAATGCCTCAAGCTTAAATGAAAGCTGTTCCATAATATATTTCCTGTTCTCTTGCCTTTACTTTTATTAAAGCATTGCAAGCCACATAACCAGCGACTGCAAAATTCCATACACCCCGCCCACAAGAAAATTGAGCAATCCCCTGAATGGCGGTAAGTTTATTATAAGCAACAAAATTATAAATCCATACTGTTCATACTGCATAATTTTAAAATAAATTCTTGCAGGCAAAACAGCATTGAGAATTTTCGAACCATCCAGAGGCGGTATTGGAATCAGATTAAAAATCGCAAGACTTATGTTCATTATCATCAAAGTGTCAAAAATCGTCAATACTATCCTGATTATATTATACCCAACAGCACTCAACTCCGAATCACCAAAAGCAAAATAAAGCAAACCTGAGCTCAAAGCAGCAACAAACGCAAGCAAAAGATTGCTCACAGGTCCTGCAACCGAAGTAATAACCATAGCCGACTTATATTTTCTTTGTCCAAAATTTCTTGGATTAACCGGCACGGGTCTTGCCCATCCAAAGCCAAAAAAGAACAGGCATATTGCACCGATTGGGTCAATATGGCTCATTGGGTTCATATTTAGTCTACCAAAATTTTTCGCAGTATTATCACCCATTTTGTAAGCCGCAAGTCCATGAGAAAATTCATGGAAAGACAGCGAAAGAAAAACACAAAATGCCGTTATCAAAAGGTCAATTATACCCATCCAGCCATTTCCGAACCATCTTGTCATTCTGTCAATCATTTTTCAGCATTCTTCCTTTCATGATACGCTCATTAAAATACTCAAATTATGCCCAATTTAATACATTTTATTTTACCACATACTTCATGTTTTGTCAACTTTACATAAACGAAAGAGCTGCATCAATATGACCTTCTTAAAATCAATTGATAACAGCTCCATATTTATTTTCTGCCAAAAAGCTCGCAGGCATTATTGAAAAACAAATCCTCAATATCCCCTCTGCTGAGTTCCGCCATTTTTCCCATCTGCCGAACAGCAAATAAGTTTTCAAGAGAGATTGGAAGCAATTCCTCCGGCACTTCTCCTTCGTAGATCCACTTGAAGCCCTTCCCCAGAGAAAAAGCCTTACCACCGCAGCGGCAAACCGGATAGTCACTTCCCCACATACATCTTTTTATACCTGCCTTGCGTACTATCTGAAACATTACGGGAGATTCACATACTGCCGAAAAATCAAACCACACATTTTCAATATGAGCCAGCTTTTCCACGCTTTCAAAGCCCGTCCATGCCGCAAAGGATCTTGCAGCATGAGCAAGAATCAACACCGCATCAGGGTATTTTTTTGACATTTCGCAAATATATTTCATATTTTCAGGGTCTGCAAGAGCTTCATCCTTAACCATGTGAAGTGTAATGCACAATTTTCGTTTGTTGGCAACCTCCCATGCTGATTCAGGTAAATATTCACCTATATTGCAATTCCATGTTGTTTCTCTGTCTGCAAGCAAATGATAACACTTAAATCCCTTAATGGAAGGATGAACAAGACGTTTTTCAATATCTTCTGCTGTTTCCTTTGGATGAACCATAATTTCGCCAACAGAAAGTTTGTCAGACTCAAGTTGCTCAACAAGAAATCTGTCAGACATTTCAATAAGACCGTTGTTTTTGTCAAACATGGTTTTGTCGGGCATTGTTATGAAATTTATTCTCAATTCTGTGGGATTAAGCAGTATTGGCATCATATCTTTTCGATAAGTCTTTGCATCAAGAACAACTGTCCCGTTTTCCTTCTTTGTCAAAGGCAGAAAATCCGTGTTGATTGGATGTGCGTGAGCATCAAAAATTTTATCCGGAAGAAAGTCATTCAGTCGCTTTGCCTCCTCAAGTTCGGAGGCAGTATATATCAATTCTTTTCTGTACATTTTATTCATCTACTCCTTTTTATATCAGCACTATATATATAACATAACTATAGGCTCGTGTCAAGTCAGGACCAAAAAATTTTAACAAACAAAATTTATATTGCATTTAATTATTTTATATGTTATACTGTAATAAATTGAATAAACACACTGCCACCGGGTAGTGAATGCTTTGAGCATTCGTTTGTATATCGTTAGGTCTTTGAAGATATGCATACGAATGTTTATTTTTTGGGAGGAATTGCTATGCATAAATTTGAAACCTATTTTTCACAAAACGATATTACTTTATGGGGAATTTCTGTAACACTTATACTTACATCATTTTTTATTTTCGACAAAGAAAACTATTTGACATTATTTGCATCTTTAATAGGCGTTACATCTCTTATTTTCAATGCAAAAGGAAATCCATTCGGGCAATTACTGATGGTGATATTCAGTCTGCTCTATGGAATAATCTCGTACACATTTTCCTATTACGGAGAAATGATAACTTATCTCGGTATGACAATGCCGATGGCGATTTTTGCCCTTATATCCTGGCTTAAAAATCCGTTTAACGGAAACAAAGCGGAAGTCAAGGTAAATAGTATTACCAGAAAAGAAACTATATTTATGTGGCTTATTACAGTTTTAATTACTATTACCTTTTATTTCATATTAGCATATTTTAACACTGCCAACATAGTACCAAGCACTCTATCTGTTACAACAAGCTTTTTGGCAGTGTATCTTACTTTCAGAAGAAGTCCATATTTCGCTATTGCCTATGCCGCCAACGATATTATTCTAATTATTTTGTGGTTGCTTGCAAGTCTATGTGATATCCGCTATATTTCTGTTGTTGTATGCTTTGTTGCTTTTTTTATAAACGATGTCTATGGTTATATAAGTTGGCAAAAAATGAAAATCAGACAAAACAAAACTGCTCACTAATTTTATTTTCCATCTTTCGACATCCCTTAAGGCTCGTGTCAATTCAGGACAAAAATTCACCAACCACATTCTTCTTTTAAGAATTCTCCAAAAGAAGTGTTAATAGCATCTAAATCAAAATTATAATAATACACATATGCTATTTCTTGTTTTTTGTCCGAGAACCCAAGAAACACTAATTTTTTAGGATACATTAAATTGTATTTGTTTACATCTAATACATTAAACTCAAAACCATCGTATTGAAAATGAGGTTCTTTTTCATTCTCGATATATCTCAAAGTATCTGTCTGGTAAACAAATTTTTCAGATAAAAGTTCTTTTTCTTTGTTATAGTTTTGATCATCATATGAAACTTTCAATGTGTA
>JAZRMZ010000167.1:0-10815 GCA_045647905.1 Clostridia bacterium | reverse complement strand
CTTTTTACGCCGTATTCTCCATACAAATCCAAGGGAATAGAATCATTTTTACGGCACAATTCTTCTTTCTGAGCAATATAACTGTCAATCTGTGTCATACTTAACTCCTTTCCCGAAAAATGTATAATGATTATTCTAATTATACATTATTTTTTCATTTACGTCAATATTTTTTCGATAATAAATAAAAAATTATTCAAAAAGCCTCACAAAACTCTTGCTTTTGTGGGGCTTGCGTAACAATATTTTATTTTTCAACATATACTCCTAAATATAGGGAGGTAAGATCATGTTTTTTATAATAATTTCTTTGATACTTCTAATTATTGTATTTTCATTTTTGTTTATCTGTATAAACAATTCAAGTAACAACATTGAATTACAAACAAAATACAAAGCATCATACTATGTACTTACCGTTAAAAACTGTGAAGATTCAATTGAAGGAATAATACGCTCAACCGTATGGCAAATTCAAACATCCGAAACAACGCCGGAAGAACTTGTCGTAATTGATTTGGATTCAGAAGATCAGACCAAATTCATTCTCAAACAGCTTGCAAAAGAATATCCTTTTATACATCCAATGAGCAAATCAGAATATATCCGTTTTATTTCTGAGCTTTAAATTAATACAGCAAAAACCAGTGCGCCTGTAATATCGCCGTTTTCCATAACAGCACCTATTCCCAGAACCGAAAGAATATACATAACCTTGAAAAATTTTCTTTTGTTGAATTTCACTTTTTTCATAAAAACTACCTCAGCTTTCATAAAGATAACATTTGCAGTCGGAAATGTGTTTCGATTTCCTTAACTTTTCTTTATGATAGCACATTTATGTTTCGTTGTCAATAACTTTTTGCAAAATTTTTAACAAATTCGAAACTTTTTCTTGCATTTTGCAAAAAAAGGTGCTATAATAAGTTGTGAAGTAAGAAACTTTTTTGAAAGGTGTGCAAAAATGTACAATTTTGGTGATAAATTAAAAGAATGTCGAAAAGCAAAAAATATGACTCTTGAAGAACTGGCAATAAAATATAACCGCAGATTTGACGGGGGAATGAGCAAAGGAACTCTGTCGAAATATGAAAATAACAAACAGGAACCCCTGGTGAGTGTTGTCACAAACCTGACCGAACTTCTTGACATTTCCTCCGACTATCTTCTCGGCAGATCTGATAATCCAAATCTGGACTTCAATTCCGATTCAGGTATAAATGACAATGTTTATCCCATACCTGTGTTCAACAGCGTTTCAGCAGGTCTCGGAAGACTTGCCGAAACCGTACCGGACGAATTTGTTCCCACCTTCCTCCCCTATGGTGCAAGCCCTGAAAATTACATCAGAGTGAATGTTTCGGGCGACAGTATGTCACCTTTGATTGACGACGGAAGTCAAATTCTCGTAAGACTTCAATCATCGGTTGAAAACGGATCCATTGCCGTGGTTATGGTGGATGACGAAGATGCTTTTGTTAAAAAAATTAATTACGGCAACAACTGGATTGAGCTTGAGTCAATCAATCCCTACTATCCCATAAGAAAATTTGAAAACTCCGACACATCACGAGTTTCTGTACTGGGAATTGTTAAGCAAGTGACAAAATATCTATAAAAACTCTTAATAAAACAATGGTTTCGACCTTTATCCGGCGAAACCATTGTTTTATTATTAATATTTAAAAATCAAATCTTTAAAGCCAATTTCTTCTGCTATCCGCTCACATTCTTCAAACTTATAACAAAGGTTTTCCGCAGCATGAGTATCCCCCGAAAGGATAACCCTTCCACCCTTTTCCTTTATGTACTTCAAAAACTGAATTTCAGGATATGCATCTGTTCTGTAACCTCTGGAAATTGCACCCGTATTGATTTCAAAGGGTTTACCAAAGGATATAAGTTTATCTATTGCAGCTTTTGCCGCCGCAACATAACGTGGATCTGAGGTGTCAAAAAGTTTGTTGCCTTCATTATACTTTGTGATAAGGTCAAAATGTCCGATAATATCGCCATTGGTTTTCCTGATTACATCTCCAACCTGTGCAAAATACTTCTCTGCATAGGCATAAAAATCACCATTATAATACTTTTCAACATCAGAACACATCTGTTCCTCCGAACGGTCAATTTCGCAGTAAACGTCCTCACACTTCAGATAATGCACCGAGCCAATACGATAATCCGTTTCAATCTGCGGTGTATCCGAAAAATAATCCATTTCAAGGCCACAAAGGATTTGTATTTTGTCCCTGTATTTTTCTTTCAGCTCGCTGATTTCTACGGCATATCGTTGAGTTCCTTCAAGTGTCATACAATACGTGTCGTCAAAAGCCGTATAGGCATGCCCCGAAAACCCGATTCTGGTCATTTTCAGGTCAATTGCTGCACGAACAGTTTCCTCAAGGGTATTTTTTCCGTCACAATAATTTGAATGAACATGAAAATCTTCCCGTATCATTTTGTCATTTTCTCCTGCTTAACCTTATGGTCGATAACATGACGTGACGCAAGCTCTTTGTGAATATCCTCAACGGAAATTCCCATTTCAACCATCAAAACCATCACGTGATAACAAAGGTCCGCAATTTCATAAACTGTTTCTTTTTTGTCATCAGCCTTTGCCGCAATAATAACCTCGGTATTTTCTTCGCCGACCTTTTTCAGAATCTTGTCAATTCCCTTTTCAAAAAGATAGGTGGTATATGAGCCCTCCTTCTTTTCAAGCTTTCTGCCAATGAGCAAATCCATAAGTCCCTGAAGGGAAAACTCGTGCAAATCCTCACTCTGCCACACTTCCTTTGTGAAGCATGAATCGGAGCCTGTATGGCAGGCAGGGCCGTCTTTTTCAACCATAACAACAAGGGCATCATTGTCGCAGTCTGCGGTGATTGAAACAATGTGCTGATAGTTGCCGCTTGTTTCACTTTGAGCCACAATTCCTGTCTTGAACGGCTCCAGAAGCAGGTTTTTCCTTCCTTCATGGAGATTTCGAGACTTTCACGGTTCATATACGCAAGAGTCAATACCTTTTTTGTTATTGAATCCACCACAATAGCAGGAATCAAACCTTTTTCATCAAATTTAAGTTCATCAATATTAAGCATAATCTTTTCCTCCTACAATCTCATATCAATTCCGTTGGCACGGAGTTCTTTCTTCAAATCATTTATGGCAACCTCGCCAAAATGGAAAATCGAAGCGGCTAATCCTGCATCAACCTTTGGAACCTTTTTGAAAAGCTCAACAAAGTCCTGAATTCCGCCTGCACCGCCTGATGCAATTACCGGAACCGACACCGCATTACATACAGCATCAAGCATTTCAAGGTCAAAGCCCTTTTTCACTCCGTCTGTATCAATTGAATTGAGAACAACCTCGCCTGCACCACTCGCAACACATCTTTTTATCCACTCAACAGCTTCCATACCGGTGTTTTCTCTGCCGCCCTTGGCAAAAACTCTGAAAACTCCGTCAACTCTTTTTACATCGGCAGAAATAACAACGCACTGGTCACCATAGCGCTTTGCCGCATCGTATATAAGCTGAGGATTCTTTATTGCACCGGAATTCACACTAACCTTATCGGCACCGCACTTGAGAACTCTGTCAAAGTCATCAAGTGTGTTAATTCCGCCACCAACCGTCAAAGGAATAAAAATTTTTCTTGCCACTTCTTTGAGTATGTCGGTGAACAAAGCTCTGCCCTCAAAGGATGCTGTTATATCATAAAAAACAAGCTCGTCAGCACCGCTGTCGCTGTAAAGTTTGGCAAGCTCAACGGGATTTGAAACATCCGAAACCCCTTCAAAATTCACGCCCTTAACCACTCGTCCGTCACGGACATCAAGGCAAGGGATAATTCTTTTTGTTATCATTCTGCCACCTCGATTGCATCAATAAGAGAAATTGCTTTTGTGTAATATGCTTTGCCGATAATTGCGCCGTAAAGGTTCATTTCAGCCAAAGCCTTTACGTCATCAATCGTTGAAACACCGCCTGACGCAACAATCTGCATATTGAATTTCTCCGATAATTCTTTATATAATTCACGGTTTGTTCCCTGCATTGCACCATCCTTTGAAACATCGGTGCAAATCAGAGTTTTTACTCCAAGACTCTGCATTTCTTCACAAAAATCAAAGCAGGTATACTCTGATTTTTCAGTCCAGCCCTTGATTGCAACAAACCCGTCCTTGATGTCTGCACCAACAGCAATTTTCTCACCGTATTTGTCCACAGCGTTCTTCACAAAGCTCTTGTCCTGAACCGCCGCAGTTCCGAGAATCACTCTGTCAATGCCAGCATCAATGTATGCATCAATTACATCCATACTGCGGATTCCGCCGCCGATTTCAACAAAAAGTCCTGTTTTTTGGGCAACCTCTTTCACAATTGAGAGATTCGGTGTTCCTCCGGTTTTTGCACCCTCAAGGTCAACCATATGAATATGCGATGCCCCGGCCTTTTCAAATTCATAAGCAATTTCAATGGGATTCTCGCTGTAAACCGTCATTTTGTCGTATTCGCCCCTGAGGAGACGAACCGCCTTTCCTTCATACAAATCAATTGCAGGAAAAATATACATAACTTATTCTCCCTCCATTTCACAAAACGCTCTCAATATGTTCAGTCCCACATTCCCGCTCTTTTCCGGATGGAACTGACATCCGCATACATTCCCGTTAGCAACCGCCGCCGTCAAATCTGCGCCATATTCTGCAGTTGCAATTGTATTTTCTGCACATTTTGTCCCATAGAACGAATGAACAAAATAAACATAGTCACCTTCGTTGATGTATTTGAATATGGGATGCTTTTCACCGTTGAACTTCAGAGCATTCCAGCCAATATGGGGAATCTTCAATCCAGCCGGAATCACCTCGTCAATACAACGAACTTCGCCCTTAATAAGCCCAAGACCTTCAAATTCACCATATTCAAAACTTTTTTCAAGAAGCATCTGCATACCGAGGCAAATTCCCATAAGGGGTTTACCCTTTGCTGCTTCTTCCTTTATTACAATATCAAGACCCGTGCTTTTTAGCTTTGCAATCGCATCTTCAAACGCTCCGACTCCGGGGAGAATTATTTTTTCGGCACTTCTCAAAACATCAGCATCACCAGTAACCACAGTTTCGGCACCGATTGCCTCCATTGAGCTTTTCAGCGAAAAAAGGTTGCCAACACCATAATCAACAATAGCTATCATTTAAAGAACCCCCTTTGTTGAAGGGATTTCGTTCTCAAAGCCTGCCTCCATGGAAACTGCCTGACGGAACGCCCTGCCTGCCGCCTTGAATGCACCTTCGATTATATGATGTGAATTTGTTCCTGAAAACTGAACAAAATGGAGTGTACAAGCCGCCTCTCTCACAAATCCAAGCCAGAATTCCTCAACCAGTTCCGTATCAAAAGTTCCAAGCTTGTGTGGAGAGATATGCAGCTTGCAAGAAAGTGTTGCCCTTCCCGACAAATCAACTGCCGCAACAATAAGTGCCTCATCCATGGGAAGAATCATATTTCCGTAACGGATAATGCCTTTTTTATCGCCAAGCGCCTCAGAGAAAGCCTTGCCAAGACATATACCCACATCCTCAACCGTGTGGTGATCGTCAACATATGTATCGCCGTCACATTTCACGTTCAAGTCAAATCTGCCGTGCTTTGCAAAAAGTGTCAACATATGGTCAAGGAAACCGCAGCCTGTTTCGATATTGCTTTTTCCCGTACCGTCAAGGCAAAGAGATAATTCAATCTTTGTTTCGTTTGTATTGCGTTTTATTTCGCTGTTTCTCATCTATCTTTCCTCCATTATTTCCTTCAAAGCACAGATAAGCTTGTCCATCTGTTCTTTTGTTCCAACCGTAATGCGGTTATATTCACAAATTCTTGGAGCTGTGAAATGCCGCACAAGGATACTCTTTTCCCTAAGCTTTGTATATATTTCTTCACCCGAAACCGATGAATGTTTTGCAAAAATGAAATTTGCCGTTGAATCGGTCATTTCAAACCCCAGTTTTTTCAGTTCATTCACCGTATATTCACGATTCTCGCAAACCGTTCTGCAATTTGCTTTTGTATACTCCTCGTCTTCAAGAGCTCCGATTCCTGCCGCCATGGTCATACGGTTGATGTTATAAGGATTGGTTGAATACTTAATAGTGTTCAAATCCTGAATAATCGCCTCTGATGCAACACCGAAACCAAGTCTTGCACCTGCCATTGACCGGGATTTTGAAAATGTTCCCGTCACAAGGAGATTATCATATTTTTTGATTAAACAAACAGCACTTTCGCCGCCGAAATCAATATAAGCCTCATCAATAACAACAACATTATCAGGGTTACTCTTAACAATCTCCTCAATTTCGGAAAGTTTGAGGCAAATACCCGTTGGAGCATTGGGATTTGCAATAAATATTGTTTTGTTTATTCCTGTATAATCAGCAACATTAATTCTGAAACTCTCATCAAGGGGTATTTCTTCATAATTGAGATTATAAAGCTGTGCAAAAACAGGATAAAAACCGTAGGTAATATCAGGAAAAGCAACAGGTGTTTTTTCATCACAATATGCCATAAAAGCAAAATTGAGAATTTCGTCCGAGCCGTTTGTCATAAGCACCTGTTCGGGCTCAACCCCAAGAACTTCAGCCAATTTTGCAGTCAGTGCGCTTGCCGTGGGGTCGGAATAAAGCTGTAAAACTTTCGCAGCATCTGCCGCAGCCTTCACCGCCTTTTCCGACGGCGGGAAAGGTGATTCGTTTGTGTTCAGCTTTATGAGATTCAGAATTTTTGGCTGTTCGCCGGGAGTATAGGGAGTAAGTGCGTCAAACTTACTGCTGAAAAATCTGCTCATTTTCTCACTCCTCAATTCTTATTGTTGCACTCTTTGCGTGAGCGGTGAGACCTTCTTTTTCAGCAAAGAAAGAAACATCCTCAGCCACTTTTTTCAGCGCATCATATGTATAGTAGGTATACTGTGTTTTCTTCACAAAATCATCAACCGACAATGGGCTTGAAAATTTTGCCGTTCCGCTTGTGGGAAGTGTGTGGTTCGCCCCTGCAAGATAATCACCAAGTGCTTCAGGGCAATTTCTGCCCATAAAGATAGAACCTGCATGACGAATTGCATCAAGATAATCAAAGGGATTATCAACACAAAGCTCAAGATGTTCGGGGGCGATTTCATTGGAAATCTCAATTGCCGCATCCAGAGTGTCGGCAACAATAATCTTGCCGTTTGCATCAATTGACTTTCGTGCAATCTCAGCACGTTCAAGCATAGGAATCTGCACTTCAAGCTCCTTTTGAACCGCAACCGCCAAATCCATTGAATCCGTCACAAGAACAGCACTTGCAAGTGTATCGTGTTCTGCCTGGGAAAGAAGGTCAGCCGCAACAAACTTTGGATTGCTCTTGCCGTCGGCAACAACCAGAATTTCGCTTGGACCTGCAATCATATCAATTGAAACCTTGCCGTAAACCTGCTTCTTGGCTTCCGCAACAAAGGCATTTCCCGGTCCAACAATCTTGTCAACCTTGGGAACCGATTCTGTTCCGTATGCCAAAGCCGCAACCGCCTGAGCACCGCCAACCTTGAAAATACGGTCAACACCTGCAATGGATGCCGCCGCCAGAATCACGGGGTTTATCTTTCCTTCGCTGTTTGGAGGAGTTACAATCACAACTTCTTTTACCCCTGCAATTTTTGCAGGAATTGAATCCATAAGCACAGTTGAAGGATATGCCGCCGTACCACCGGGAACATACAAGCCTGCACGGTCAACGGGAATAACCTTCTGACCCGTCACGATTCCGCTCTCATCATTTATGATAAAACCGTTGCGAACCTGCTTTTCATGAAATTTGCGGATGTTTTTTGCCGCAAGTTCGAGGACTTCAAGGAACTTGGGTTCAACCGCCTTTACCCCTTCCTCAATTTCCTCTTTTGTAACTTCAAGGGTAGAAAGCTTCGCTTTGTCGAACCTTTCACAATACTCAAAAAGCGCTTTGTCGCCCTTTGTTTTTACGTTTTCTATAATATCGGCAACAATTGCTTCAACATCCATTTCAGGAACAACCCTTGCAAAAATATCGCTGTTTGCAACTTCGCCGTACTTTAATATCTTAATCATTTTTTTCCTCCAACTGCTGAGTCATGCTTTTGAGAATTGCTTCAATCTGTGTATTTTTGAACTTGAAACTTGCCTTGTTGGCAATAAGACGTGCGCTGATTGGAACAATCTCCTCATGCACCTCAAGATTATTTTCTTTTAGAGTTGTTCCTGTTTCAACAATATCAACAATCACATCCGAAAGTCCGAGAATAGGCGCAATTTCAATTGAACCGTTGAGGTGAATTATATCAATTTCACGTCCCATTGATGCATAATAATTCTTTGCAATGTTGGTGAATTTTGTTGCAACACGCAAAGTCTTCTGGGTGTTGTCACGAAAATCCTTCTTTCCCGCAACAGCCATACGGCACTTTCCGATATCCAGATCAAGAAGCTCATAAATATCAGGCTCATATTCAAGCAAAATATCCTTACCTGCCACACCAATATCTGCCGCACCGTGTTCAACATAAATCGCAACATCAGAAGGCTTAACCCAGAAATATCTGATACCCTTTTCTTCATTTTCAAAAATCAACTTGCGGTTATTTTCCTTGATTGAAGGACATTCAAAACCGGCTTTTTCAAACATGGCATAAACCTTTTCGCCCAGTCTGCCCTTGGGCAAAGCAACATTAAGCATTGTTTTCAATGGTTTCAACCTCCGTTCCGCAAAGTTTTATCATTCTTTTATATTTAAGCTTTTCGGGCTTGATCTTTTGAGCAACAACAGACTCGCCCTTTTGAGCAATCGTTCTCACAGCATTATTTATGTCGCAAAGTTTGGCATCCTCGTCATAAATCAATACAACATCAACATCAAAACCACGGTTATCATCATAAAGACGTTCAAGGACATCAAGATAGACAGCAAAACCGATTGCACCGTTCTTTCTTGACATTTTCTTCATCAGATTATCATACTGACCACCCGAAAGAACACCGCCCGGAACACCGTTCACAAATCCCTTGAAAACAACACCGCTGTAATATCCCATATCATTAATAACCGAAAAGTCAATTCTAACTTTTTCGGCACAGCCATTCTGTGCAAGAACCTCTGTTATATTTTCAAGTTCCGTTATTGCATCATCAAACTTTTCACCACATGCAACCGCTTTGAGCTTGTTTATAACATCACAGGGTTCGCCGTAAATTGTAATGAGCTTTTTCAGAAGTTCAGCATCTGACTCGTCAATACCTTCCTCACGGCAAACAGCCGAAATACCACTGACATTTTTTTCGCCAAGTGCCTTCAGCATTGCTTTTCTGCCTTTTTCGGAAACAGAAACGCTGTTCAACGCCTCAGAAACAATTCCCATATGAGAAATATCAAGTATGTAATCATCGGTTATACACTCAAGGCTTTTTGCCGCAAGAAGCACCACCTCGGAAATACAATAATCATCTATATCACCAAAAGCCTCAAGACCCGTCTGCATAATTTCCTTGAAAGCACGTGTATCACTTGAAGCACGGTAAACATTTTCATTGTAATACATCTTTTGTACACCAGCTGTGTCACGGCTGTTCTTTATAATTGAAAGGGTCACGTCAGGTTTGAGCGCCATGAGCTTTCCGTCAACATCGGTAAAGGTGATAATATTCTCCGAAACAAGAAAATCCTTGTTGCGAACATAAAGGTCATATTCCTCAAATTTGCTCATTCTGTACTTTGCATATCCGTATCTTGAATAAAGTTCTCTCAGTTTAAAAATAATTATCTCATCATTTTCAAAAACGCTGTCATTAAAACTCATTATTCCGTCTCCTTTTGATTAAGTTTGTCAAGAACACGACGGTATCCGTCACTGCCGTAATTCAGACACTTGTTCACTCGGCTGATTGTTGCCGTGCTCGCTCCCGTTTCCTTTGAAATATCAGAATAACTTCTGTTCTGATCCAGCATCTCGGCAACATAAAGACGCTGAGACATATCCTGTATTTCCTTTATGGTGCAAATATCCTCAAAAAAGCTGAAACATTCCTCTTCGGTTTCAAGTTTAAGAACAGCTTTGACCAACCTTTCGATTTCAGGTGTATGAAGTTTTCCCATACAAATCACATCCTAAATTTTAATACTTTAGCATTTTATCATAGTAAAGCGCTAAAGTCAATAGCAAAATCAAAAAAATTATGTCTGAATATAAAATTTTTCCGCAAGATGAACAGTTTCCATCGCATCTGCCGCATAAAAATCGGCATTTATCATTTGGGCATACTCCGGATTGAGAACCGCCCCACCCACAACAATCTTCGTTTCGGGTGCTTCGTCGTGCAACAGCCTAATTGTTGCCTCCATTGCAGGAACAGTTGTTGTCATAAGAGCACTGAGCCCAACAAAACCACATCCCGTTTCCCTTACCTTTTCAAGGACAGTTTCGGGGGCAACATCACGTCCAAGGTCAAAAACCGTGAAACCGTAGCTTTCAAGAAGAACTTTCACAATATTTTTGCCAATATCGTGAATATCGCCCTTGACAGTTGCAAGGATAACCTCACCCCTGCTTTCGCCGTTTTTATCGGGCATTTTTGACTTTATTTCATCAAATGCTGCTGATGCCGCTTCGGCACTCATAAGGAGCTGAGGCAAATACGCCCTCTTTTCTTCAAAAGCAACGCCAATTTCATTTAATGCAGGAATTATTTTCTCATTAATAACATCAAGGGGTTTTTCAGTTTCCAACAATAG
>JAZRMZ010000166.1:0-10228 GCA_045647905.1 Clostridia bacterium | reverse complement strand
CCCCTGCTTGTCATGTTGAGCGGAGCCGCAGGCGAAGTCGAAACATCTGAAAATGAGATCCTTCGATTCCGCTGACGCTCCACTCAGGATGACAGCAGCAATGAGATCCTTCGATTCCGCTAATAGTTTGATGTAAAAACGCTTTGCGTTTTCTCAATCAGTGAAAAACTCTCGTTTTTCACAATCTTACGTTATCAACACAACACTGTTGTGTTGATTTAACACTCCAGCACTCAGGATGACAGCGACAATGAGATCCTTCGATTCTGCTAATATTTTGATTTAACAATCCAGCACACAGGATGACAGCGACAAGGGTAAATTTGTTAAGTTGACAGTATTGGCTCAATGAGGGAGCTTTCAGCTTTTTATTCGCCCAAAACGGATTTTTTGTATTCCTGCGGAGTTAGTCCCGTAACCCTTTTGAATACTCTTGAAAAGTATCGGGGGTTGTCAAAACACAGCAAATCCGAAATCTGTGCAAAGTTATATTTTTTTTCACGTATCAGCCTTCGGGCTTCCGAAATCTTCATATCGGTGTAGTATTCCAAAAGGGTTCTGCCTGTTTCTTCCTTGAATATTCTTGACAAATATGCCTTGCTGTACCCAAAATGCGCACACATATTTTCCACGGAAAACTTCCCGAAAAGGGCGTTTGACATATATCTTATGATGTCCTTAACCCTTTCGCCAGTGACGGCTTCATCCGCAAAAAGGATTCCGCTGTTTTCAACCTCTTTTCCGCTTCGGAGCAATGAAATCAGGAGTTGTTCGATGTATAGCTTTATCATCTGGATTCCGCCTATGGGAACATCGGTGTGAGGCTTGTTTTTGTTTTTCTTATATGGAAGGAAGTCTGAAATCAAGTGAGTTTCCTTTGAATCGTCAATCAATGCCCTGATGATTTCCCTTTGCTTGGGGGAAATTTCCATAACCTTGTTCTCAAAGAACTTCATGGCAGGGGAATTGCACACAAAGCTTGTTATAAAAATGTTGGGAGCAACGGTCTTGTTTGCAATTATATTATGAAATTCGTTGGGTTTGTGGAAAATTGCCTGACCCCACTTGACGTTGACGGTTTTTTCTCCTGCGGTTGCCTCGATTTCGCCCTTGTCAACATAGACGATTTCCCAGAAGTCATGGGATTCCCCAAAGTTTCGGTAATCTTTTGAAAATTCAAAATAAAAAAGGCTTTTGATTTCTTTGATGTCAACCACAATTTCCATTGTTTTTTCAAACATTTCATTCCCTCCCCTTTTGCGGTTTAGCGGTCATTCTGAAGGTCGTGAAGAATCTTTGGAGAGATGCTTCGACTGCGCTCAGCATGACTAAAACAGATGCTTCGACTGCGCTCAGCATGACTAAACCGAGATGCTTCGACTGCGCTCAGCATGACTAAACCAAGATGCTTCGACTGCGCTCAGCATGACTAAAACAGATGCTTCGACTGCGCTCAGCATGACTAAACCAAGATGCTTCGACTACGCTCAGCATGACTAAAACAGATGCTTCACTGCGCTCAGCATGACTAAAACAGATGCTTCGACTACGCTCAGCATGACTAAACCAAGATGCTTCGACTGCGCTCAGCATGACGATACTAATTATACTTGCAGTTTAGCACAAAGACGCAAAAAAGTAAACTAAATTTTATGATTTATTTACGAAAGTGAAAGTTTGGGTTACAAATATGTATTGAAATTTATCGGTATTGGAAATATGATAAAGGCATAAACCGATTTGGTTCGGGTATAAGGAGGAAACAAAATGGAATTTGGTGTTATTATCGGAACCAGTGAAGAAGACTTCAAAAAAGTGGCTGAATTGGGGATTCCAACAATTCAGATGTGGATTATGTGTACTGAGGAAGAATTGACGGACGAACACGCAGAACGTGTGAAGGAATATTGTGAAAAATACAACATTCGCATCTCTGCGGCATGGTGTTCGTGGTCGGGTTACAGAGTATGGAATTTGTGTGAGGGTCACCAGACTCTTGGTCTTGTTCCTCAAACAACAAGAAATCAGCGCATAAAGGAAATGAAGCTGGGCTCGGATTTTGCAAAGAAGCTTGGAATCAAGGATATTATAACTCATGTGGGATTCTTGCCTGAAAACCCCATGACAACCGAATATCTTGATTTTATCACCGACCTGAGAGGCCTTGCGGAATACGTGAAGAACAACGACCAGTATTTCCTTTTTGAAACAGGTCAGGAAACACCTGTGACGCTTCTCCGCACCATTGAGGATGTGGGAACGGGTAATCTCGGAATAAATCTTGACCCTGCCAATCTTCTTATGTACGGCAAGGGCAATCCCATTGATGCTCTTGATGTGTTTGGAAAATATGTGAGAGGCGTTCACGTTAAGGATGGTTGCCCTCCCACAAGCGGAAGAACTCTTGGTCCTGAAATGCCCGTGGGCAAGGGCAAGGTTAACTTCCCCGTGTTCCTTGACAAACTGAAAAATCAGGTTGGATATACAGGCCCCCTCACTCTTGAGCGTGAAATTGAGGGTGAACGTCAGAAGATTGAGCTGGACGAAGCGCAAAACTTTATTCGTGGTATCTGGGATGCAATCTGATGTATTGAGAGGGAGTATTTGTGGATAATAAAATATGCTTTTATGCGCAGCCTTTTCCGCGTGTGAAGTCGTATTTTGATATGGTTGATACGGCTGTTGAACACGGGCTTTTGGCGGTTGAGGGCTTTAATATGCTTGATTTCGGAACGCCCGACAAGAAAAAGGCAAAGGCTGTCAGAGAATATGCCGACAGCAAAGGTGTTATATTCCCGTGTTTTTCGGTTTTTGCTGATATTTCGGTTGGGAATTTTGAAGAAAATGTCCGTCGGTTGAAGGATTATGCAGAGGTTGCCGGGATTCTCGGCTCGCCCTATCTTCATCATACCATCGTGGGTGAATTCAAGAATCCTGAAAGGGTTCTTGCAATCAGGGATGAACTGTTCAATCTTGGTGTTGATGCCGCAAGAGCTGTCTATGACCATGCGGAGAGCTTTGGCGTGAAGACCATTATTGAGGAGCAGGGATATATTTTCAACGGCATTGAAGGTGTTGAAAAGTTTCTTGATTCGGTGGAAAGAGATATGAAGCTTGTGGCGGATTTTGGAAATATTCTTCAATCGGGCGACAGACCTGAGGAATTTGTCAAATACTTTGCAGGGGCTTTTGTCCATGCGCACATCAAGGATTTTGCCCTGAGAGACGAAAATGAAAGCGGAAAAGGCTTCAAAACCCTTACGGGACAGTACATACACACGGTTGAGCTTGGCGAAGGCGATGTGGATTTTGAAAAGGTCTTTGGTATTCTCAAAGAAAGCGGCTATAAGGGCTTTTACGGACTTGAATTCGGTGCGGAAAGTGATGATTCAAGTGTTGTTTCGGATGCCCTTTCGATGATTGATGATTTTCTTGCGTGATTTAAGTAAAATAAAGAAAGGTTATGAAAAATTATGTTAAAATGTGCAGTAATCGGCTTTGGTGGACTCGGTAAGGGTCATACCGGAAGGGCTGAAAAAATGGAAAATGTTGAGCTTGTTGCAATATGTGATGTTGACAAGACGCAATTTGAAAAAGCAACCACAACAAACCTTGGCGAAGGCGAAAGGCTGGATGTTTCAAAATACAATCTTTATGCCGATGCGGAGGAAATGCTTGAAAAGGAACAGCTTGATTTTGTTGTTGTTGCAGTTCCAACGTTTCTTCACGAAAAATATACCGTTATGGCGCTTGACAAGGGGCTTCATGTTTTCTGCGAAAAGCCCATGGGACGCACGGTTGAGGCTTGCGAAAATATGATTGAAGCCGCAAAGCGCAACAACAGACTTCTTTCAATCGGTCAGTGTCTGCGTTTTGACCCCTCATACCGTTTCATCAAGGATGCCTATGATACGGGTAAATTCGGCGAACTGAAAAGAATGGAGCTTACACGTTACAGTTATGCGCCAATCTGGGCTTGGGAAAACTGGTATATGAACTTTGAGCGGAGCGGCGGAGCGGCACTTGATTTGCACGTGCATGATGTTGACTTCATCAATTATATGCTGGGACGCCCCGATGCGGTTAAGTCTGATGCGGTTCACAAAACCTCAGGCTTTGACTGTATTTCAACACAATATATCTATGAAAACGGCCCCATTGTTTGTGCAATCGGTGACTGGAGCTTGCCAAAATCATTTGGTTTTTGCCCCGATTATTTTGTGGCATTTGAAAATGCAGTAATCAAAAAAGGCGAAAAAGGCCCCAAAGTTTGTCCTGCTGACGGCGAAGCCTATGAGCTTGATTTCAGCGACCAGAATATGTATTGGAATGAGCTGGAATACTTCGTGCAATGTATAAACGAAAGCAAGCTGAACGACATCGCTCCCATGGAAAGCACAAAGCAGACCATTGAAATTGTTATGGCAGAAATGGAATCTGCAAAAGCTCAAAAGGAAATCAGGCTTTAAAGCTGAAAAGTTGAATATTGCGCCCCTTTGCCGGATTTTTATGGCGAGGGGCTTTTTTGTGCTGTCATTCTGAGGGGCGTGAAGAATTTTTGCAGAGATGCTTCGACTACGCTCAGCATGACTAAAACAAGATGCTTCGACAAGCTCAGCATGACTACTCCCTCCGAGTTTGCTTCACAAATCCACTTTTTACAATCCCTGCGTCAAAATCTACAGTTTTGCCACTTTCCTTTGCCCAAGGGAGGTAAGAATACGAGGTGTGCTGTCATTCTGAGGGGTGTGAAGAAGCTTTGGAAAATCCGGGGAGCTATGTTCTGTGTGACAAAATGTGACTGCTTCCCAAGATGTTGTGGGTTGGGGATGAATGAGTACGCATACAACGTGAAATTTGTATAATAGATTGAACTATTCAGGTGTTTTTTTTAACATATTAACAAAATTTCGTAAATGTATTCAGAATTGTTGACAAAGGGGAGTAAAAGTAGTAAAATATATATGTAAAGTTATTACTCGTGCGGTAATAAACGAAAATGATTTTTTTTTGGAAAAGGTTGTAATGGTTGTTACAAAAAGGAATATTTTTTGACATAATATGTGTTTGGAAGGGAGTTGATAACGGTGAATGACAAAAAGATGCAAATAATAACCGCAACATGGGAATATTTGCTCAAAAAAGGTTTGGCAGATGCTTCAATCGGCGAATTGTGCAGAGAAACCGAGTGCGCTCAAAGCAGTTTATATTATTGGTTTGAAAACAAGGACGATATTTGGATTAATGCAGGTAAGTACGGTCTTTCAAAGGTGGTGGAAGCGCTTTTTGACTTTACCGTGAAAAATATCGGTGATGCCCGAAAATATTTTGACACTCTCCTTGACGAGGTTGAAAAGTATAAATATGAACTCAGACTTGCCGTTCAGATTACAACCAGTCCTGTCTTTGGTGAACGTATGCGTGACAAATCAAAGGATTTCAACGTGCTTTATGAGAATTACGGTGAAAGATTAATTAATCTTTGCGGATGCTCGGTTGAAGATGTTCAGATTTTTATTTATTCGGTTATTGCCTTTGTTATTGACTATGCAATATGGGACGACAGAGAGGAAACACAGATGCTTCTTGAAAACCTGTATATGAGGGTCGAGCAAAAATTTCAGCAAAATAATTAAAATTATATAAATCAGTATCAGGAAAACGGAGGAAAACAAAATATGGACTTCAAATGGCTAAAAAAAGTCGGTTCGCTGATTCTGGCGGTGGCGGTGGTTTTCGGATTACAGACGGTTGTACCCGTTGCGGCTGCTGCGGACGAGATTGAGATTGTTCTGACTGACGTGACACAGGATGATCCGACAACATTGTTGGGCGAAGCAAAGGTTAAAGTCAGTGTCAAGGGTGCCGTCGGAGATGTTTTTTCAGCACAGATCGCACTTGAATTTGACGGTGAGCTCAAATATAAGTCAATTGATTTTTTGAAGGGTGAAAACAATCCGCCTCAGTGCTTCCAGATTGCACCAAATGCGGCTTTGGCAAACAACCGCAAGGAGCTTCTTCCCAGTATTGTTGCAACTGAAAGTATGACATTCACCGATGATATAACAGATTTGTTCGTTCTGACATTTGCAGGTAATGCGGGCGACAGCGTTACCGTGAGCGTGGACAGCAACAGCGCATCAGGCTCATATTGCGCAATTGATGAAAAATTCAATTATGTGGACGCTGTGGGCGAAGGTGTCAGCGTTGAAGCTGTTGCAAGCGATTCGGCAAATGAAGGTATTCCTGCTGTGGTTAAGCTGGAAATGGACGTTATTGACGACTTTGCAACCGCAAGCGGCGAAGACTATGCAGACAGCGAAATTTATCTTACAATAACAAACGAAGAAAACGGAACAACCCTGTGGACAGCTATCAACAATATTCCCATCAATCAGGGCGGTCACCGTTACGGCGGCTCATCTGTTCCCACCTTTATTGTTGAAAATACTGTTATAAGTGGCAATGAATATACCGTTGAAATTTCGGGCGCAGGCTATCTCACATATAGAATAGAAGGATATGATTTCAGCGAGGATCTTGAACTCACAAACGAGGACTTCGTTCCCGGTGACGTGGATATGGACGGCGAGATTGACGATGACGATAAGCTGGCTTTTGCGGAGGTTCTCAGCGGAGATTATGATGATTACGGAATTGACAATGCTGACTTCAACAGAGACGGCAGAGTTACCGAGAAGGAAGGTAAAAAGGTTTTTGGCGAGCTTCCCGAAATCGGTGACGACGAAGAAGACGACAAAGAAGACAACAAAGAGGACGACGAAACAAAGAAAACTGCTCCCGATAGAATGAAGAAACCCACTCTTACGGCAGGTATAGGCAGCTTTACGGTTCAGTGGACGGCTCCCGATGACGGCGGCTCTGAAATAACAGGCTATATCATAAAGTATGGCGTGAAAGAGGACCGACTCATCAAAGAAGTGGAAATTGAAGGCAAAACTTCAAAGAAAAAGGTAATCAAGGACTTGTCCGAGGGACAAAAGTATTATGTTCAGATTGCGGCAGTGAATGAAATCGGAACGGGCGAATTTTCACCTGTTGAGGATGTTACCACCAAGGAAGAAACCAACACCGGCGGCGGAGGCGGCGGTGGCGGTGGAGGTGGAGGTGGAGGCGGCGGCTTCGGCGGCGGTGGCGGAAGCGCCATTGGCGGAGGCACAACACCTTCAAAGCCCTCGACAAACGAACCTTTCACCGACCTTGGCAATCATTCATGGGCAAAGGATTCAATTTATACCTTGAAGAACAAAGGAATTATCAGCGGTATCAGTGCAACGGAATTTGCTCCGGCAAACAACATCAAGCGTGGTGACTTTATTCTTATTCTTGCAAGAATGATGTCAATTGATGATGACTTCACCGAAAACTTTGCCGATGTTCCTGCAAGTATGTACTACTACAACGCAATCGGCAGCGCAAAGGCGGCAGGAATTGCAAAGGGAAGCGACAATTTGTTTATGCCCGAAAATACAATCACCAGACAGGATTTGATTACTCTGGCTTACCGTGCCTTCCTTGCACAGGGCTACATTGAAGAAACCGATGATTTGTCGGCACTTGATGAATTTGGCGACAAGGGTATGATTTCGGATTATGCACAAACCGCAATGGCTTCAATGGTGAGCGCAGGCATCATCAAGGGTTCTGACGGCAACGTTAATCCTCTTGGCAATGCAACACGTGCAGAGGTTGCAGTTATGTGTGCAAGACTCCTTGCACTTATGGATTAAGATTTTCGGAAACAGCCGTGGAGCACAGTGGGGAGAAATGGTCATTCTGACTATTTTCCAATGTCATTCTGAACGCCCCCTACGTCATTCTGAGCATTTCCCCCATGTCATTCTGAGCATTTCCCCCATGTCATTCTGAGCGAAGCGAAGAATCTTTGGAGAGATGCTTCGACTACGCTCAGCATGACTGACCCTTTGGGTCAGTGAAAAGAGACGAGTGAAAAGTGAAGAGAAATGGAAGAAACGCCAAGGCGTTTCAACAATAACTATTCACAGCCTCCACCTTTGGGGGAGGTGGCATTTTCGGCAGAAAATGACGGAGAGGGGTTTGCAGGGGTGAAGACCTCCACCGTTGAATCGGCTGTTTGAGGAAATTCCACCCGAAAGGGTGTTGACATATATAAAATTTTTACATTATAAAAGGAGATGGAAAGATGAAAAAATTTCTTTCAATCGTGTTGAGTCTCGCAATGATTCTCGGCACAATGAGCACAGTTGTATTTGCGGATGCAACAAATTTACCCGAAGTTGATATTGCTGTGGGTGATGGCCAGACATATGCAACATGGTCAGACGCAATTAATAATGCAGCTGATATTGACGGTGACGGCGAAATAACATACGGTGTTTACGGTGTGGTTATTATGGATGCCCTTGATATAAAGGGTGACGGTATTGCAACTACAGTGAATGTTATTGGTGCGAGCGACGATGCTGAATTAAGTGTTGTTGCGGGCGCTGAAGATTGGAGCGTTATCCAGGTGGGTGACAAGGTTATGGAAGAGTTGAATTTCTTCGATATTACATTGTCAAGAGCTAACGGAGCCTGGAGAGGTGATTCCGGTCATCACAATGCTGTATTTTCTGTATGGCTCAGATATAGCAATGCTGATGATGCAATAATTACTTATACAGACTGTGTATTCCCCAATGGTTCAGGAAACAACCAGTACGGACAGACTTCATATACCGGTTGTGATTTCTACAATCCTTCCTACTATGCTCTTTGGATTTACAGCTCAGCAGACGCAGTAAAGAGTGTTGTTACAGTTGATGATTGTTACTTTGAAGCGGATAGAGGCGTAAAGATTTATACTGAGGATTCAACGGGAACTGCTGTGGCTGATACAACAATTACAAAATCTGTTTTTGATATTGCTAGCAAGCCTGCAATTGTTTCTTCAACAAACGGTACATTGGCAATTGAAGAAGTTGATGCTTCGGCTTGTCAGTACGGACTTCTTGCAACTGAATACAAAGATCATAATAGCAACTATTCTCTTGCTGAGGTAACAGTTGACGGTGAAGCACCTGAATATGTTGCTTCATACAGAGGCGAGCTTTATACAAATTATGACTATGCACTTTCAGAAGCAAAAGGTGATGACACAGTAGTTAAAGCTGTTGTTGCAGAAGTTGACGGCGAATACTTTACAGACATGGCTGCTGCTATTAAGGCAATTGCCGATGATTCAGAAGTTGTGATTAACGCCGGTACTTATAACAATGCTTTGAAGGTTGAAAAGTCAAACGTTACAGTTAAAGCTGAAGGCGATGTTACCTTCACAGCAGCACCTTCAATTAAAGGCAAGAATTATCATGTTGAAGGTATTAACTTTGATTATGATAACGGTGCAACTAACCTTGGCGGCAGCGGTTTGATTGAGAACTGTACTTTTACAGCAGATAATAATACTTTCCGTTATTGTTATGCGAGCAAAGGAAACAACACAATTGAGTTCAACGGTTGTAATTTAACCGCAACCAATTGGGCTATTCACTTTGATGACGCAACGGGTCTCGATCTTGTTCTTATTGACAGTTCGATTACGGGTAGAGTTGCTTTGGGTGCAACTTTGAATTCTTTCAGTGCAACAGGCACAGATTTCAATGGTTCTTATATAAATATCTGGGGTACTGTTGATGGTGCAGCATTTGATGAATGTGAATTTAACGACATCCCTTATATTTTCACAGGCTATGATGAAGATAACACAGTTGAATTCACAGACTGTACAACAGGCGACGGTTCAAGTGTTGCTGATTTGATTTATGGCGGTATTGAAGATGCTGACACAACAATTATTGTTGACGGTGCTTCAAAGACAAAGGCTGCAAAAATCGGTGATGTATACTACAAAACACTTGCAGATGCACTTGATGCAATCGGAACTGAAGCAGGTGACTATACAATTGAGCTTCTTGCTGACATTGCAGAAGATGTTATCATTCACCAGAATGAGGGTGTTAACATTACCATAAAGGGCGGTAAGGACACAGTATATACAGGTTCTATGGAAATCTACGGTCATGCAAGAAATAAAGGAACTGAAACTCTTACAATCGACGGAGTTTATTTTGACGGCTCTGCAAAAACTGCAGCACATGACTTTATTCATTCAAACAAAACAACCTCTGAAGCTCGTTACGCACATAACGTAACTGTTCAGAACTGCCACTTTGAAGGAAGTGCCAAT
>JAZRMZ010000165.1:0-20172 GCA_045647905.1 Clostridia bacterium | reverse complement strand
GTTGCCATATATCCAACAACTACCCACGAAATGAATCTTGGCAAAAACAATATTGTCTGATATGTTTTCAGATACACTCTCTTGTCAATCAAGTCCATAAGCAACGCAATCATTACCGAAACCGCCGCCACAATGAAAATTGACAGGAAGTTATAAAACAGAGTATTCAGCAATATTCTTGATGCCGCATCGGAGGAGAACAAAAACCTGAAGTTCTCAATTCCGTTCCACGCACTGCCAAGAATTCCCTGCTTGGGCTTGAAGTTCTTGAACGCAACAATGGAACCGCCCATGGGTACATAACAGAACACTATCAGCCAAATTATTCCCGGCAGGGCAAGACACAAAAGTTGTAAAGTCTTACCATTGCCCAGCCTTTTTCTTTTTCTGACCACTCCGCTCTTCGTCATTTTTTCGGTCAGTCTTTCCACTCACATCATTCCTCTCATTATTACTTATGTCATTTTGCATTTTACAGAAAGTACTGTAACTCAATTATAAACTGCCTCTTTTATATTGTAAACCGGTAAAAATTGTACATTAACTACAAAATCTATACTTTTCCTCTTAATATTATACAAAATTTGTATAGTGGGGGCAGTTTTTGGCATTTATATCAATTCAGGCACTATTTCAGTGCTTTTTTATAACCCGCAATCTCGGCTATATAAGCAGGCAGTCCCGGCAACGAATTATCATTTACAAAATCCGCTGTTGGTGCCGCAAAAATAACGTAACGATACTCACCCGGCTCTGCCAGTTTAAAGAATAAATCCGTGCGACCCGTCTTGGTGAGCAGATAACCGTCGCCGTTAACTGCAACCCAATTTGAGGGAGCAATAAACCTATTATTTTCACTTATAGTCGTTGCAATTGCCGCACCGGGGTCGTCATTTGTCACATAGCACACAAGGGGATAAGGCAAAACATTTATGGTATCATTAACAATTCCGCCAACCGCTTCAAGGTGTTTTTCTTCGCCAAGGTCAATCCACGCAACATCCCAATGCTGACCTCGTCCGCCAACGGTGTTTAAATCGTTATCGGTAAATCTTGTTTCCGTGGAGTTTGTTCCCTTTATGGACCCGTGCTGATAGTAATATGACGTCACCTCAGCGGAGCTTTCAACAACCCCGTATGATTCTGTTTCAAGATTGATTTCGGGAAGAATCGGTCTGATGTTGTTATTCCCATTATCCCAAAGCATAACCCTGACTGTTTCAATTTTGCTGTTCTTTTCAGCATTATCAAAATTTACGGTTGCCGTAACAGGATTTGTGTTTCTGACAAGCTGATTTGTATTTTTGATTTTTGCTGTTTTTGCATCAACAAGCCTGCCCAAACGGTCGTAACCTGCCGCAACAACGGTATATGTCAAATCACCCTTTGTCAGGAAATCGTTGATTGCAAGGTTAACGGTTGTTCCACCAAGGGTTGCAGTTGCTCCGCTCAATGCCTCCGAAAGATTTGAACCCTTTGTGTAAACCCCGAACATTGTGGCACCGCCCCGAACAATCTGATTTGAAGTATTCAGATTCTTGGGGAATCTCATTCCAACGTAGCGGTATTTGTTTCCGCTCATTTCCGATGTTGCAGGGAAAAGAAGGATACCCTTTGTGTCCGTGTCCGAAACGGGACAGAAATAATTGCCCTTTTCATCCTTTGCGCTGAACATAACAACACCGTCCGAAAGGTCAGCCCTGTTTGCCGCAACAATCTCCAGTCCATAATGATACAGACCAATTCCTTCAATGGCATAAGTCACATAATCAACCGACTGCGGAACAAGAAGGTCAACGGCAATATATCCGCTTTCCTTTCCGCTTGAAAACAGACCGGTTGTTGCCGAATCGCTGTCGGTGAGATTTTTGAAGGGATGCTCCTTTGACTCTCCGCAATCGGACACAACACCGCAATTAACGCTTGTGAGATACGTTCTGTTGAGTGCAACCGATTTTTGAGCCGACCTGTCAGATGTATAAGCCTTCAAGTCCAGAACCGCAAGATTATTGTTCGCCTCGTCTGCCTGAACAACAATATAACGGAACTTTTTACCCTTCAAAGAATCAGGTGCTTTATAATAAAGATGTCCGTAGTTCGCCTCTTGGTCATTGGGCTGTTTGTGAATCAATGTCATATTCTCAAACAGCGTATCATTTGTCGCATAAATCTCATAACCCTTAATTTCATTAGCAGTATATCTTGGAGTAAAAACAACCGCCTCAATGGGATATTTCGCTTCAAGGTCAACAACAAGTCTCGACTTGATGCCACTTGACCAGTCGCTTGCAATAAACGCCGTTGAAATGCTTCCGTCAATTGCGCTTCGTGGGGCATATGTATCACTCTCGTACACCTCGCCCGAAAACGCAGGCTTATTCTTTGCAATTTCAACCCAGTAAGGAGCACTTTCAGCAACCGCATCGGAGGTATCAACCTCAATCTCATTGATTTTCCAATACCAATGTCCCTTGCCTCCATTTGAATCGGGAACATTTGATTTCTGCAGGAAAACATAGCGGTATCTGTTGCCCTCGGTTGCCTCAACCGCTCCAACATCAATTACGTTTTCAGCAGGTGCCGCATCCGCTCCGTTTGCAAGGCTGGGCGCCCTATAAACCTCGGTCATTCCCGCAACGCTCACTGCCTTGTTGGGTGCAACATTTGTGTCGGGACGGGTATTTGTCACATAAACCTTGTAATTCTGACGGTCACGTGACGTATAAATTGCCTCATCATCAGTAAAAATCTTAATCTGGTCAATGGAGTATTCGCTACCCAAGTCAACAAGAGCCCAAAGATACGAACCGTCTATAACATCTTTTCCCGAAGCCACAAACTTGTTGCTTACCCACGCCGTGTCCTTTTTGCCGTCTGTCATTCGTTCAGGCTCGTTTATATCCGCTGTCCAGCTTGCAAACACAGGTCGGTTGAGTGCCACATTTGTGAGCTTAACCTGATAATTTGATGAAACAAGCTTCACCGTTGAATTTGGGTTATATATTCCGCAATAACCCTTGAAGCTCCGTTTGCCCGAAAGGCTTGCCGACATAATCCGAGCGTCATTCACATAAACTTTCAGGTTTTTGCCATCCATTGCCGCCTTAATAGTATTCACCTTGCCGTAAACAAAGCCCGAATTCGCTTTTGATCCAAGAGGCAAAGAGCTTTGCACTCCATCCTGAACATTATACAGAATCATTTTTTTCTTACTGAGCACAAGTCTGTAATAGGAATTCCCCGTTTCCTTAACCCCCGGCTCAATATTCTTCCGTTTTCCGCCGAATATAAAATCAATCTCGCTGTCGCTGCCCGAATTATCAACGGCAACCTTCCACGTAACCGAACCGTCGGCTACGGTTTTATAAATATAAGGCTCATATGCAGGCTGAATAGTCATAACCTCCTCTCTGACAGGCATAACCGTGTTGGGATTGAGATTAATCCAGTTTTGTGAAGTGGTAGTGGGTACAAGATTCTGCGCCGAATTAACTGTTTCACGCTTAATTTCAAGAGTCCATTGGCTTGTGAGCCCCGTTGCCTTATTTTTCACCGTAATCGCAACAGGATTGCTGAAATCAGCCTTTGAAATGTCAGTCGCAAGCTCTGCGCCCTGTGAAACAACAGTTTTTACATCCAAACCTGTCAAAGCCGCTTCAAATGGCAGAGTTATTGTTATAGTTTTGTTTTCTCTGTCAACAACCGTCTTTCCGCCCTGAACATATGCATATTCCAGATCCCCGCCGATGCGTGTCTGTTCAAGTTTCCAAACAGCCTTTTCAAGACGGCAGGCAGCCATTGCCTTGTCAACCTCGGTTCGTGGCACAGATGCCTTTTCAGAGCCAAGAGCAGTTTTCAAATCAGCTATGGCAGACTGCGGATAAGATCCAAGACCCCCCGAAGTATCCGCTCCGTTTATGTACACCTCGCACATCTTAACCATTGCGCTGTATGAGGGATGCTCAATTCCGTTATAGGCACTTTCAATTGCATCCTTCAAAGCATATTCCTCAAGAATGTGACCGTTTAAATAATCTGTTGTTCTGTTTGATGAATTCTTTATATCCTCAAGTGCCTTTTGGATTGCATAGTAATCATCATATGAGAACTGCCACGGAAGCTCACCAAACTGACCATTTGCAAGAATATTTTCCGCAACGCTTATGTACGCCAACGCACGTGTAGACGCCGCCATTGTTCTGTGATAGCTCTTTGCCATGTCAGGACCTTTCAGCCAAGGTGTTTCAACACGTTCAGCCTCACGGATTGAACGGTAAGCCGCCTGAACACCCGCATTGGTCATGATTGAAACCGCATTTGCGGGCGGATTGTCGGGAGTGAACACATTAATGTCCTCCCAGTCAATGTAAGCATCCCCGTCATAACGTGCAACCTGACTCATATCCGAATAGTTGTTTCTGAGCTTTATTGGCCCTCTTGAAATCGCATTTACATCATTCCAGAACATAAATGTATTTGAGGTATTCACAACAACGTTATTTTCAACGGTTGCACCGCAAGAGCCTGTATCAAAATAAATACCGCCGTACATATTCCCCTGATTTTTCACATAATTGCCCTTGATTTGCAGATTTTTCTGATTACCCAGAATATAGATGCCACCGCCGTCATCGGTAAACAAGCTGCAATTTTCAATAAGGTTGTTCTCAATTACATTATCCGTTGCCGTATAGTTTACATTTTCCCATCCCCAGCCCAGGGAAATTCCCGTATAGCTTGAATCCACAATCTCATTCTGACGCACACTTGTTCCCTTTGTTATATGAACAAGAACAGCAGGCGCCTGATTGTGAATACGTCCCGCACGGGCAATATAGTTGTTTTCAAAGGTCACATTTTCACACAAACCAAGTCTGCCCAAAGGCTCTCTGTCATGGCTGTATGCCCACACACCAAATATAGCAAAAGGCTCTGCCTTTGTCTTTCTGACCATCAGATAACGGTAGCTTTCCTCAAGATTAACAGGAAATTCCTCCACGTCTGCCGCAGGTTCAGTAAAGGTCTTAACAACCTCATAGTCCGAAAAATCCTCGTCGTTGGAAACAAGAACCTCAAAGTTACTTCTTTCAACATCCGAAGCCTTAACACCAACGCTGTCCTCCTCAAATGAAAGTCTGATACTTTCCAGCTTGTGGGCACGATCAAGGTCAAACATAACCCACGATTTAATTCCGTCACGTTCTGCCCAAGGCTCGTTCTTCCACATATGAGCGTTTATGTTTTTAGAATCCTCACCGCTTCTGTACTCGAATTCATTCCCCGTTGAGCCACCGTTGAAGAATGCCATTGTTCCGCCACCGGGAGCAACATAGTTATATGAAGCTCTCCAACGCTTCAGGTACACAACATTTGCCGCCGCAGTCCTGTCAGCAGGCTCAACCACCGAGCTGTTTCTGCAGGTACCTATTACCGCAGCCGCCGAACCCGTATCAGTTATACTGCACCCACGGATTGTGCTGTTGTCAACACCCTCATAAAATGCAATTCCCACAAGCTCCGTACCCCAGATTGCACAGTCTGCAAACTCAATGTTGTTTGCATAATTAACCTCAACCGAACCGGGAGTCAGATTTCCTGCCGCCTGAGGGCAGACGGGAAATTCACCCTGCTGATTGCAGTAACTCGAATTTTCCGCAATGGGATTTGTTGCATGGGCAAACCCGATGTTTTTGAATGTTATTCCCGAAATCTGATGATAATTGTCACGTCCGTCAATTCTCATAAGCCGTTCAAGAACGGGAACAATCACCTGAGCCGATGTCATATCCTCATTTTCACGGGGATAGTAATAGAGCTTTTTTATCTTCTTGTCAAAATAGAATTCTCCCGGCTCATCGAGAAGCTCCAGAGCATTTTCCACAATAAACTCCTTATCAAAGGTGGGCCAGAGCCGAACCCGTGTGGATGGCAAATCCTTAGCCGCATACATCGCATTCCAGATGGGATTTTCCAGCTTCACAATAAGTCTTTCGCTGTCGCTTGGGTCGTCAATAATGTCCTTCACCGCAATTTGAAAGTCCCTCCACGCAATTGTCCAGTGAAAAACCACATCTTCGGGATTGTTGAACTTTGGCATCTGGGACTTGTTAACATAAAATCCATCCGACAAATCATAATATGAATCCGATGCAATATAGTTTGCAACACCCTTAATCATCTTTTGTGATGCCGCACGGCGTCCGGGGCGTTCATTCACATACAAATCCCGCGCAAACTCAAGCTGTGGCGCATCAGCAACCCACAAACCGTCCGCTTGCTGTTCCCAGCCCGAAATTTCTTTTCCGCCGGAAATAACTGATTTCTTTGCACCGGCACCCTGATATATCACCTTGTAACCGTTGTTTGCCGAATCTGCCTCGGTGAACTGAAGATAATCCTCAAGCTCATACCTACCCTCCGCCAGATTCACAACAATATCTCCTGTCATTTTTCCGTTACTTCCGGCAATACAGTTCCTCACAGCCTCCATTGCACGTTCAACCGACCTGAATGGAGCCGAAGCCGTCCCCGATGCTGAATCACTTCCCGATGCAGGATTAACATAAAACTGCATCATCACGGGATTAGCCGCCTCAGCCACCGAGCACAAGCTCAGAACCATGCAGAAAACCAAAACCACACTCATCAATCGTTTCATAATAAACTTTTCCTTTCGTTATAGGATTTCTGATTTTATCATAACACATACCCGTTTTGCCTGCATAGTTCAAAAATTATACTTTCACTATAAAAATCATACTTTTTCCTCACCACGCTTCATCACCCTGAGCGCAGCCCAAGGGTCTTCCCGACTTCTTCACAACCTTTACAACGACCCGTAAGGACTACCTGACATCATGCTGAGCGCAGTCGAAGCATCTCTTTTCGTCATGCTGAGCGCAGTCGAAACATCTCACCCTTGCCTCCCCTTGTCAGCTTAAATCTTTACAGTTTTCACGTATAATTCCCTTAGCAAATTCCATTACAAATGTTGGGGGATGAAGTTTTTATTAAAAAAGATCCTTCGCCTTTGGCTCAGGATGACCTCTTTGGTGTCATTCTGAGCCAAAGACGAAGAATCTTTATGCTAAAACCCCAACATTTGTAATAGAACCATATAAGTAAAGGAGTCCCCGCAGGAACTCCCTTGGTTGCAGTCCTCGCAGGATCCTGCAACTCGATCACTGAGGTTATTGTACTACAAAATTCAACAAAAGTCAGGCAAAATAATGTAGAAATAACTCATACATATTATATTCAAACACTGTTAATAAAATACATTTTTGTCGCATTCTCAGTCACATAGAACAGGTGTTGCCAGCGGGAGCATTATTCTGAAAAACACACCATAATTTGAACACCCGTCAATCTTTGCCGCCTCAACATACGAGCTTGAAAGGGCATCATCATTGTCCACACAACAAGAGTGAATATCAGCTTTGTGCCGTGGGGTTTCAACTTTGAAAGAACAACTGCCAATACTCTCTTTGTGTTTGTTTTTTTAAGTATTTTAATTTTTCACTTTAACATTTACGATGATTCGCACGCGAGGCACCTGCACCAACGATGATACAAGTTTTCATGGTTTCTCCTGAATTTTATATACCCTCTAAAAACCTGTCAACAACCAATTGTCTGAATTTTGGTGAAAGTGAGGCAAAGTATGCCGTAAAACCCGTAACTCTTACCACCAAATCGGGATGTAATTCAGGGTTTTCGTGAGCTTCAAGTATTTTTTCTTTATCCAGAATGTTTATATTAATAAGTGTTCCGCCCTGCTCAAAATGACCGAGAATGAATCTTTCTATAACTTCGATTCCTTTTTCATCATCAGCAAGTTTTGGGTCAAACTCAATTTGAAGCGGTGCCGTATTTCCGTATCCACACTGAACAGAAGCGATTCCGTTTGACTGTGCAGTGGGAGCCCCGTCAGTTCTGAAATGCGGGTTCGGGTTTGCGCCATGAGATATTGGCTCGCCTGCCCGTCTGCCGTTTGGAGTTGCGCCAACCTTTGAGCCATATTCAATACTTCTTGCCCAACTGAACCAACCGGGAACCAAGCATCTGCCCTCAGGCATCTTTTGTTCTTTAACATTCTTAACCCAACACTCTGTTAATTTCTCTGCCCACTTATCTGAAACTGTATTTCCCTGACAGTATTTAGGTGCAGAATTTAAAATCATTCTTGTTCTCTCATCGCTGAAATTGTTTTCAAGTGCCTCGTAAACTTCATCCCACGTAAGAACTTTTTCTTCTTCAACTCTTGCGGATAAAGCGCCGAATGAGTCTGCAACCACTGCAAGACCTGCCCCGTCAACACCCACAGTATAAAGGGAAGCACATTTTGAAATATCCTCTCCCTTTTCAATGGTGTTATTCATCATAAGATTCATAACCAGTTCAGGAGTAACTTCCCATTGATGGTCAATATGTAAATTTACACCCTTTGCGGTTGTATCAATAGCAATTTTAAGGTGTTTCTCAAAAATCTCAAAGAGCTTTTGTGTGCTTTTGTTTTCTTCGGATTTCATTTCCGAAAGTGCAACATCCAAAACCTTTGCAATATTAATTTTAACTGTGTCATTCATCGGAAATTCCTTCCCCGGAACACACATCCAGTTACAGCCAACCGCAATTCTCTCTCTCGCCGTTTTTTTATCAACGCCGTTTTTCATATAGCCTTCGCAAAGAACCTTATCGTTACAGAATCTCGGCCAGCCGTTTTTGTTTTTAAGAAGATAGTAAACAGCCTTTTTAATAAATTCCTTGTCACAGTTTTCATGAACACAGACTGTTAAGTTACAGGCAATATTTATGCTGTCTGCCGCCTCTAATATGAGATACGACAAAGGATTTGTCATATCCTTATCATTTTCATCAACCCCGGAAATCTGATAGTAGTGTGGGTCGATTAAGAGGAGGTTTGCGATTAAGAATTTTGCCTTTTCATCATCCAAAATACCTGCGTTTACATCTCTTTCATAATAAGGATAAAGCAAGGTGTCGAGCTGGAAACCTGCCCCGTCACGGGTACAAACTCTTGCAGCACAGTTGAAAAATGCAGTCCACTGACAAACCTGATAGAATGTTTTCGGTGCATCATATCGAACAGCCTCGCAGTTTTCAAGCATTTCTTCAAGGTTTGCTTTGATATCAACGTTTTCTTCCGCTGAAATCATTTCCTTTATCTTTTCAATATGTCTGTCGATAAAGCGGATAATTGCTTTAACTGTTTTTTCTTCAGCATCATAAAATTCCTTTTTATCGGGATTTATGCTTCTGTATTTTTCGATTTTCTCCAAAAATCCGCCGAAGCCAAGCTCGAAACCAATTCGGTAATCGCAGGCAAGGTGAGCGTCTCCGTCAATTCCTGTCTGGATATTATATTTCTGCTGGAGAGGTTTTAAGTCGTCATAAGGGAACCTCTGTTCGTCCCAACGCTTGCTCCACTGATCAGTTGCGCTTGACATAAGCTCCATAATTTTCGGCTTTTTCTTAAGCCAATCAGGGAGATAATGAACGTCGCCGCGATAGTTAACAAGCATATCCCTCCATCTGCCGCAAAGCATTTCGTTTGGGTCAACATAAGCCTCGTGAGCATCCATAACTCGTGAGAAATTCTCGCTCATTCCGTCATAACCGTAGAAGCTTCCGTTCGAGCTGTTATACCACGGCTCAACCTCATAGTTTTCCGAAATGGGAACAGTCCCGAAATCATCAAGGTCTGTATAGCCGTTTTGCGCTTTTTTCTCTAAAGTGTGACGAATCTTCGTGTCACGCATTGATTTAAGTCTATTCTCGTATGAATACATATTTATCAAGCTCCTTCATATATTCCTTGCTCGGAACAGTAAATTCTTTGCCTTCAAGCCCTAATGCCTTTTGTTTTGATAACCCCAACGGATGATATGGCAAAAGTTCATACTTTTTCACATTTTCAAGGCATTTCATAAATTCCGAAATTTTATCAATTCCCTGGTTGATTTCGGGGATAACGGGAGTTCTTGCGATAATTGGAATGTTAAGTGTGTTAAGCTTTATGAAATTATCTTTTATAGTTTTATTTGAAACACCCGTATATTCTTTATGAATATCATCGTCCCATATTTTAAGGTCGCACATAATAAAATCAAGGCTTTTGAAAACTTCCTCATCGTAAAATATAAGAGAAGTTTCCATGGCACAGTTTATATTTTCCTTTTTGCAAATAGAAATAACCGATTTAACAAATTCCTTTTGAGACATAGGCTCTCCGCCCGAAAAAGTAACTCCGCCTCCGCCCGTGTAATAGGGGACATCTGATTTGATTTCCGCAAAAATTTCTTCAGCGGTCATTTCTTTTCCGCATATAACTTTAGCACCCGAATAACAACCTTTATGACACATATTGCAGCCGATACACTTTTCGGGATAGAACAGCTCCTGCTTTTTAAAGGAAATTGTTTCGGGATTATGACACCATAAACAGAAAAGGGGACAACCTTTCATAAAAACTGTTGTCCTGATTCCTTCTCCGTCGTGAAATGATGCCCTTTGTATGTCAGCAACAAGTCCCTTATCCACGAATTTTTTCCTCTTTTCCGCTCTTACTGCTCTTTATGGCTGCGTCTAAAATCGCCATAACTTCCATATTTGCATCAAGAGTGAGCATATCATATATATCCTCACCGTTTACAATATGGTTTGCATACTGGAATGGCATATTCTTATATTTATCATGGAGAGTTACATCCGGAATTTCAACTTCGTTTCCGTACATATCAAAGGCCTTAACATCAGGAGCATTTTCAGCACCACCTGTACACATAACAACTCCGTCTGTGCAAAGCATCATAGGGCCTGATGGAATAACTGCTCTTGGCGTTGTCCATGTTCCCTCGATAACTGCCATTTTACCGTCATATTTTATTGCTGCGGCAAAGTTATCGTCCGTATCGCCATAAGAGGTGTTAAGATTCGCACCCGCAGAGATTATGCTCTTTGCACCCTCACCCAACAACCATCGTGAGAAGAAACAGCCGTAGCAGGCAATATCAAGGAAAACACCGCCGCCGTGGCTATCCTGATGCCACCATGTTTTAGCACGAACATCGTCTGTCATTTCCTCTGCGTTATCAGAAACACCTCTGTGTTTTGCGCCTTTTCCAAGTGGTCCGGTGTGCCCGTTTATGTAGCGGAGTTTTATGGGTTTTCCAACAACTCCCGAATCAATGGCGTTTTTCATCTTGTGAACATAATCACGCCATACAACAGGCCAGTTAACAACCGCCTCAATGCCGTATTTATCAACACTTGCCTTTATTTTGTCAGCCTCTTCAAGGGAAACTGCAATAGGCTTTTCGATGGAAATATTTATCCCGCGTTTTGCACATTCCTCAACAACTTCAGGCTTCTGACAGTTTTCTGTCAAGATAAATGCGATGTCAGGTTTTTCGCAATCCAGCATTTGTCTGTAATCTTCGTAAACATTACTGCAATAGTTCTCTTTAACATTGTTTAAATTCCAGATTGGAGTATACCGAAACGGTGGAATATCCTCCACAGTAGATTTCACATCCGCCACAGCCAAAAGTTCCATATCGGGACACTCCGTTATATAGAGCGCAATTTCATTTATGTGCATATGTGATGCACCGATTATTACCGCTTTAATCATTTATATACCTCTCTTTAACGCTGACTTCTCTGCCAAGTTCTGCTGATTTATAGAAACACTCAATTGCTTTTGTCACTTCAATATTCTGATGTTTCTTAATCAAATATTCTTCCTTGCCTGCAAGTGTGTTCATAATATTTCTGTACATATATCTGTGCTGTTCAAAAGGTACTCCTGCAAATTTACCATTATCAAACCACTTCAGATCACATTCAGACTGGTACCTTCCAATATTCTTATAAAGTTTTTCCTTGTTTACAGAAAGTCCGCCCTTGTCACCACAGATTACCATATCAAGATTTGTTGTGGGGAGATTGATTGCCCATGAGAACTTGAAGTTCACACTCATTCCACCCTCTAAACGCATAAATCCTGTGGCAAATTCTTCAACATCAAACTCTTTGTAGTCATACTTTCTTGGAGAGAAAGCGCCTGAATATGCACCACTCTCTGCAATACTGAGAAGCACATCTTCACCTTGATTTGCAATCTTTGTATATGTACTTCCTGATACTGTTTCAACCTTCTTATCGCCCACAACCCAAAGAAGTGAGTCAATAAGGTGAACACCAAGGTCACAGAAAGGTCCTCCAAAATTGTGCTCTTTCATATGGAAATATCCCCATGTGGGTATTCCAATTCGTCTGATAAACTCAATATCAGAGAAATAAACATCTCCAAGCTCGCCACTTGAAACAAGCTCTTTTGACTGCTGCATATAGTTTCTCCATCTCATACACTGACAAGGGAAAAGGTGCTTTCCGCAGTCCTTTGCTGTCTGCCACATTTCTTCAACATCAGCAACCGACAAACCCATCGGCTTTTCACAAGCAACATGAGCACCTGCCTGCAATGCTTTAATTGTCCATTCCTTGTGGTACATATTGGGTGTACAAACCGCCACAAAGTCAGGCTTCAATTCGTCAAGCATTTTCTGTGGGTCTTTATAATAGTTGGGAACATCGTGTCTTTTTGCAGTTTCTGCCGCAATTTCTTCACGGATGTCCGCAACACCTACAACCTCAATAAGTCCTTCTTTTCTCAAATCATTAAGTGCAGGAAAATGCGCACTGTTTGCAATCATACCTGTACCAATTACTGCTACTCTTAATTTACTCATTTTCAATCTTCCTCTCCTTAATTAAAACTGAAACGGATCTTCCGCATCTTCAATCTTTCCGCTTTCGCAAGAACGAACTCCTGCATCAAAAGCCGCCATTGCTCTCATGTTAAATTCCGGAGTTGTAATTTCGTGTAACGGTGTACCTTTTGTAAGGTGATTTATAACATTTAATGCTACTCCATCCCCATTGCTTTCCGGAATAAACACCTCATCCGGAGCCGGAGATGGAACATATTGCTGTTTCTGTACATACAACTTAACTTCAGGTGAAAAACGATCAGCAACGATTACACCCTTACTTCCGAAAACAACAGGACCTGTTGCAATTTCTCCGTTATTCAAAGTCGACCATGAACCCTCAAGAACCCCAACGCTGTCACCAAAATCTATTGTTAAAACCGAATAGTCTTCAACATCTGAAAAAGGTACAAAGAAATTCTTTTTAAAACCGCTGACTCTTTTGGCAACCTTACCGGTAATCCATGTTGAAAGCACGCAACCATATCCTGCATAATCGCACACAGAGCCACCGCCCTCATCATGCTTATACCACCAAAGTTTTGCACGTTCTTCCGTTGTAAGCCCACTATTTAAGTATGGACCTTGTGTTGCAGGACTTCTATAATGAACTCTTAAAACGTCGCCCACTATACCGCTTTCCGCAAGTTCCTTTGCTTTACAAAAAGACGGAAACCATGCAATTGGCCAGTTAATTATAAGTTCAGCACTGCTTTTTTTATAGGCTCTGTACATTCTTTTAGCATCTTTCATTGTGAGCGCCATAGGTTTTTCAACAACGGTATGAATACCAAGAGCCAAAGTTTCCTCTACAATGTCCGCATGCTTTGCAACATCTGTTGTAATGACTGCAATATCTATATCCTGTGCAAGAAGTTCCTTGTAATCATCCCACATTTTAAAGTCAACATCTTTTGGAACATTTATTCTTGTGTAAAGCTCCTTCATTTCTTCATCACAGGGAGGAACCGGAGCGATTCCGACAAGTTCAATTTCATCATATTTGACAAAATCATGTGATAAATTATGCACATGAACATGTTCAAGTCCAATAAAGGCTGTTCTTAATTTTTTCATCGTGTTATGTCCTCCTTAGAAAGTTGTTTCAAGTTTAACTGTAGCGCCGGTTTCTATTGCTTCAGGTATTTTACACATAATTTCAAGAACGTGTCTTGCGTGCTCGGGCGATAAAACAGGTGTTGTGTCGTTTTCAATGGCATTGACAATATCACCAAGACAACAACACTGGCTATTCAATTTTGCCTGACGCACAACCCAATCCATTGGTTTAATCCATCCTCTTATTCCCTTTTCAGGACAATCCATATATACATCAGGAATCGGATTTGTCATATATGGTTCAACAAACGAAATAGTACCTCTTTCGCCAAACACTTCTATTTGCGGTGAACGGGAAGCCTTTTCCGAAAATCCGGTTTCAACCATTGCCATTTTACCTTCACCATAGTCTAAAGTGATAACATAATGATCAGGGATTTTATCTGCTTTTACCATTTTCCCGTTATATGCACCGGAACGGACTTCACGAACAGGAGTTGTTATTTTCGCCATACAAGCAATCGCTTTTGCAGGGCCAAACAACGAAGTTACGATTTGTAATCCGTGAACACCCATATCAACCAACGCACCGGCACCCGGATCAAAGAACCACGATGGGTCACAGTCACGATACTGGAAATATTCAGGACCACCATGAGACAAATTGCACTTCACATAATAGGGGTCACCAATGGTTCCGTCCTTAATAAGCTGTTTTGCAATATTTATATCATAACGCATAGGATGAATCGGAACACAGACAAATTTAACATTGTTCTTCTTTGCAAGCTCTATCTGCTGCGTAAGTTCTTCAACGGTCGGCGCTGCCGGCTTTTGTGTTATCAAATGTTTACCTGCGCCAAGAACCTTCATATTAATTTCATGGTGTGCCTGGATTGATGCTGCATCAATAACAATATCAAACTCACATTTTTTTATAAGCTCATCTACAGTTTTGCAGTGGTATGGAATATTATATTTTTCACAAGCTTCAATAGCTCTTTCTTCTATTATATCAACCGCTGCAACACATATTGCATTAGCTTCCTTTGTAATATTCGGGAAATACTGGGCATGAGCAAACATACCGCAGCCAACAACCGCTACCTTCCATAATTTTTCTGACATACTACATCACCTCAAATAAATTTATTTTTTCTTTCCTACAATAATTAAACCGATTATTTTACAAACAAACGTGATTGTGTATTTACATTATACAATTTTTATGTTAAGATGGTAAATGTATAATATGTGTGTATTTTTATAAAATATTTGCATTTTATTGGAGGCGACCCTATGCTATATAGTTTTAACTTCGAAGATTTTCCCAAAATTCATCACGCATATTCTGTTTCAAGGACAACAACGTGGCAAATTGCCGATAACTACAATATACTAATTTTTATATCTGACGGTTGTTGTGAAATATCCTGCAATAATGAAAACTACATTCTGGAAAAAGGCGATGTATTTTTTATTCCTGCTCAACAAGCATACAGACGTCGTCCTGTAAATAATATTATTTGCACAATGCACTACATTCATTTTACAACCTCCTATGAGCCTATTCAGACCGAGCCAAAACTTCTTCAGGATTTTCTTTCAGAGGCCAAACAAAACATCAATACCGATGCTCTAAGCGACCAGCCCATCCAATATCCGAACACTATATTTTTAAAGAACAGAATTCACAATACAAACTACGATAAAGTGCTGAAACTTATTGACGGAACCAATATGTTTCCCTCTGACCGCAATATAATCAGCGGACTTGAATCACAAGTAAATTTATCAAGCCTTTTAGTATATTTATCGCACATAACAATAAAAGACTTTTTGTCTGATACAAGCATTAAAAATTCAGTTTCTTATCCCGATAAATTAAAAAAAGCAATCAATTATATTGTTCGTCATTCCAATAAACAAATTACACTTGATGAACTTGCTGAACATTGTCATGTTTCCAAACATCAACTGATAAGATATTTCAAAAACTTTCTTGGAACAACGCCAATAATTTACATTACCGATTATAAGATTGCAAAAGCAAAGGAAATGCTTTTTCACCAATACCCTCTTTCGATAAAGGAGATTTCCCAAGAACTCGGATTCAGCAATCAGTACTATTTCACCAAGGTTTTTACAAAAACAACAGGTGAAACCCCTTCCGCCTATCGGTACCGTACGATAAATTATGATAAAATTTCCCAAAAATAATTGTTTTTGTTAAATGTTCATATTGTATAAAACAATGATTCTATTTACTGTCACGACGATAGCTGATACAATATATTCAGTTTATACCATATTTTCGGAGGAAATATATATGATTGAAGATAAAAGAAAAATTATCAAAAGAGAAGACTATGATGTTATTGTTGTGGGTGGAGGCATTGCAGGAGTTGCAGCCGCTGTCGCAAGTGCAAGAAAAGGCGCAAGCACTTTTCTTATAGAAAAAAGCGTAAATCTGGGCGGTCTCGCAACAAACGGCCTGATTTCCTGGTATGAACCGCTTTGCGACGGCGAAGGAAATCAAATGATATACGGAATAGCCGAAGAATTAATCAAGCTTTGCGGAAAATACAGCTTTGAAAATCTTCCTGAAAAGTGGGGTGGTGACGGACACAACAAACCACGAAATGAAAGATATTCAACATTATTTTCACCAACTGTATTTAGTGCAGCTTTAGATACATATGTTACAGATAATGGCGTTACCCTCCGTTTTGACACTCTTGCCACATATCCTGTTATGAATGACAATATTTGCCAAGGCGTTATTGTTGAAAGTTGTAATGGCAGGGAATTTTTTGGTGCAAAAACAGTTGTTGATGCAACGGGGGATGCAACCATAATGCACAGAGCAGGTGTTCCGACCGTCATCGGAAAAAACTATATGACTTACGTTTCACACTACTGTGATATTGAAGCGGCAGAAAAGTTATGTGACGACGGTGATTTTTCCTCTTTCCGAAAATGGATGAACACCGGAAGCGATATGTTTGGAAACGGCCATCCTCAGGGGCTTGATTTACTCACAGGCGGAACAGCCGAAGAAATTACATCGTATATGGTTTCAGGAAAGAAAAGTCTTCTGAAAAAAATTGAACAGCTTGATAAAAACAGTTTTGACGTGATGACTCTTCCATTTATGCCGCAATTCCGCACTATTCGACGCATTGTAGGAAAGGCTGATTTTAATGCAGTTGATGGAGAAACATATGCGGACTCCATTGGAAATTGCGGTGATTTCAGACCAAACGGAAAAGGAAAGCATTACCAGATTCCTTTCAGTTCAATGTATAACGAAAAATTCCCAAATCTTATTGCTGCAGGCAGAATAATTTCCTCACCACAAGGTGATGGATGGGAAGTCGCAAGAGTCATTCCAACCTGCGCTTTAACAGGTGAAGCTGCCGGCAACGCAGCTGCTGAAGCAAGTCTTACCAATAAAAAAATTATGGATATTGACATTGAAAAAATTACAATTGAATAAAAAACGAAACAGCCACTCACTGATTTTGTGATTGGCTGTTATTTGTTTTTAGAGCAATTAATTTTTAAATTTCATTTAAACGGAAAGGGAGCAGCCCCTTGCCCGAAAGGACTGCTTGATGCCGCACTTTGCCGATAATGCGGCAAGGTAATGATTTTTTGTCTTTCCCATGTTGTTCATTTATATTAAACACAGACTTTGTCAAAATCAGTTCTATACATTTTTTCATAATACACCAACATCTAATATGCAATGGTTGTCATCAGGCTCATGTCAGGCTGTGAAACATCAAGGCGGCTGTGTTGCACCACAATATCCGAACTACTTTCAACAACCAACGCATAGGGGACATCCCGTGGTATTTCTTCACCATTGTCATTTTTGATTTTGTCCAACCGAATATGCTTGGTTCTCTCATTTTCGCACACCGCTTCATGGCTCACAAAGTCTCCGCTTGCCGTGTGGCTCATATACCCGTCACCAATTATCCAGCTTTTTTCCCAATTAACATATCTTCACCTCGTCATCCCAATGTTTTTATGATATACGCCGCAATAGTCTTTGTGTATTCAACAAATTTGTCACACTCTATAAATTCATTTGGCTGGTGAGCACCGCCGGGAAGACTGAAATCCCGAGGGGTAACTTGGTGTTTTCACGGAAATGGAAATATAGCTGTTAAAGCCTCATTCCAACTAGCTTTTTTACGTCAATTATAACTGTTATACTTAAAACCACTTGTAATAATCAACTTTTTGTGCTTCTGAAAGAGATACAAATTTCATTAAGCGGCATTAGCAAATACGGAGTAGCTCTCTGTTACTCCCTGTCCTTGTATATTTAAAATACAAAAAATTATTGCATTTTTATTTAATGTGGGATATAATGTAGATAGGAAGGTAGGTGTTCATATATGTGTAGCAAGAATATGCTTGATGAAATAATCAATAAAATAGTTGTTTTTTCAAAAGAACTATTTGGCGACAAATTCGACTCTGTAATTTTGTATGGTTCTTATGCACGAGGTGACTATGACAGCGAATCTGATATAGACATTATGATTATGGTTGATATGAGCAGAGAAGACCTTATGAAATACCGAAAAATTTTTAGCGGCTATTTTTCAGAAATTAATATGGAGCATGGTGTGTTTTTAACTTCTAAATTACAAAGTCGTCCATATTTCAATACTTGGGAAAATGTTATGCCATTTTACCAGAACATCAAAAGGGAGGGCATTGTCTATGCTTAATGAAGACAAAAAAGCACTGGCAAAATACCGACTTGAAAGAGCAAACGTATGTTTACATTCTGCAGAAGAATTAATTTCAATGGAGGATTATCTCGCCACGCTCAATAGGTCATATTATGCAATTTTTCATGCTGTCAGAGCTATCTTAGCCTTGGATGGAGAAGATCGTCGAAAACATTCCGGTGTTATTTCATATTTTCAACAGAACTATGTTAAAACAGGTATATTTGATAAAAAATATTCCGGAATGGTTCAGGAGGCATTTGAAGTCCGCCAGGAGTCTGATTACGAAGACTTCTACGTTGTCTCAAAAGAAGATTCTGTTAAACAATTTGAAAATGCAAAACAATTAGTGTCCACAATAAAAGAATATGTAGAAACTCAATGCAGTACTATGTAGTATCTAAAAACATCGGCCTAAAACTACCATTCTTAAAACTTAAGGCTTTTACAAAAGTTCTGAATTAAGATTTAAGACTGCTATCTGCATCTCTTTTCAAACATAAAAACACCTTCTTATATGCCAAAACATCGCATTAGAAGGTGTTTTGTTTTTAACCCTTAAACCTTATACAAAATTTCAAGCTTAGTTTTAAAGCAAATTATAAGTCACTTTTTAGATAAATATCTCTGTTTCCTTTTCCGTCAAAATCGTTGGTAATACTATGCATGCCCCGACAAATAATTTTGCGGATTCAAATCGTCTCAAACGCCTTATCCATGCGAGTTACATGATTTTTGTCTTTTCGGCTTCCTGCGGGCTCCGGACACCCTTAACTTTGTCAGAAAGTTTGCAACCGGCAAAACGCCTGAATTTACGCTGTTTTTTCTTAACTTTGTTTGCTTCAAAACTTATTTCCGTCATGTTGGTTTCGGGTTCTTTAGATCAAAAAAATTGAGGCTGTAGCAAAACGATTTTTCCAATCAGGTTGACTACATCCCCATAAAAGTCAATGTCATTAATTATAAAATGGTCTTTAAAAAGGCTAAAAACGGCTTAACGCTGGATTTAGCGCTAATTTGTATTTAAAAATCATCCCCTCTCGGTACGTTATAATGCTATTTGCGTTATTCCACCTGATTTTAAGTTGTTTTTCGCTTTCTCTACTTAAAATCTTTCAATTATTTGGTCTTGTTTGTTATCTGTTATCAATTGGTTATCACATCATTTTTTATTGATTGTCTCAATGATTTCTTTACATATCTCTTCCCATACATCATCCGGCAAACATTGAAAAATATAATATGTTCCGAAAAAACCTCCATTATAATTATACGATTCTGCTTGTACGAAACCACTTTTCGCTCGAGCATCATCCCATTCAACTGCATGTCCATGCAATCTATGTATGCTTTCCATAAAAGCATCAAGATTATGAATATTATATTTTTTTACAAATTCCACAGTCGCTTCTTTTGCGGAATCCATATCATCGTATTGAAAGCAACCTTCCACATTACCGGTTTTAGAATCTTTAAATTTGAGTGCATTTAACGAAATTTCTGAAAATTTCTTACACAAACTATAAAACTCATCTTTTTTATCATCACTATCTAACAATTGC
>JAZRMZ010000164.1:0-10872 GCA_045647905.1 Clostridia bacterium | reverse complement strand
TGCAACAACAAGATTAAAGTTTTAAAAAGAAACGCTTACGGATACCGTAATTTTGATAGATTTAGAAAAAGGATATTACATATGTTTAATTACAAAAAAGCTAATACAGGAACGGCGGCTGCATAAAGCTGCAACCGCCGTCAAAAATTCCATTATTTATTTTTGTCCCCAACTATTGGCAAAGAGCCAAAAAAACGACTTGTCAAAACAAGTCGTTTTTTTTTGGCTTTCACGTGCATAATAGATGCAACCTCTTTTTGTTGTTTCTATCAAGTTTCAACGATAACATTTATACAAACAAACTCGCCAAAGCGAGTTTGCACCACACTTCTTCCTTATTCACTATTCCTTATTACTTTCCAAAAATCCGCACACAAATGAATTTTAGGGAATAGTGAAGAGTGAATAGGTAATAAGTAAAAATCCGCACACTTTCGTGTACGGATTTTTGGTCGGAGTGACTGGATTCGAACCAGCGGCCACTTGAACCCCATTCAAGTACTCTACCAAACTGAGCCACACCCCGAAATCACTTGTACAAGTATACATCAAAAATCATTTTTTGTCAATACCTTTTTCAAAGTTTTTTTCTTTCTTTTTGAATTTGTATATATTGCAAAAAACATCCACAATTAATAGACTTTTAGTAGTATAAATGCACTACTTTATCAAAAAAAGAGGCTGTCGAAAAACGATTTTTCAAAATCGGTTGACTGCAGCCCCTTTTAAGTTTTTAAATTTCTGTTTTAAAGTTATCTCTTTGCAAGAACAGCTTCTTCGTATTTCATAACTTCCGCAATGTAATTCTTTTCAACACCCTCACGCTTGAGATATTCTTCCCAGACATCACCAAAGGGAGCTATTTTCACATCCTCCTGAAGAACCATAAGCTCGGTCATTCTGTTTTCGTCCTGGAGCTGCTTCATTTTGCCTGCAGGCTGCAAAAGTGCATTGAGCAGAGCCTTCTGAACACTTCTCATACCCGTTACCCAAGCAGAAATTCTGTTGATTGAAGCATCAAAATAGTCCGTTGCAATAAACACTCTGTCAAGAGCATCGTGGAACACAATTTCCTTTGCAATTTCCTTTGTTTCGTCATCAAAAAGAACAACATGGTCACTATCCCAGCGCACACCTCTTGTAACGTGGAGCGCAATATTCTTGTGGAAGGGAAGCATTGATGCAATCTTGTCGGAAACAACTTCGGTGGGATGATAATGTCCGTTATCCATAAGGGGAGTTATTCCCTTTGCTGTCACATAGTTAAGACTGAATTCAGCCGAACCCACCGTGTATGATTCCATACCGATTCCAAAAACCTTTGATTCAAGGCAAACAAAAACCTTTGACTTGTCATAATCAACAGCCAGAATTTCATCAAGAGACTTCTTGAATCTTTCTCTCGGTCCCAGACGGTCAGCAGGTATATCTTTATATCCGTCGGGAATCCATATATTCATAACGCAGGGGAAGCCTGTCTCTTCAGCAAAATACTGTGAAATTTCAATACAACGCTTTCCGTGCTCAACCCAGAATTTTCTCACATTTTCATCAGGTGATGAAAGTGTCAGATTATCCTTTACCATATCATGGGAGAAAAATGTGGGATTAAAATCAATTCCCATGTTCCGTTCCTTTGCAAACTTAACCCACTCTGCAAAATGTTCGGGCTTGAGTGCATCACGGTCAGCTTTTTTGCCCTCAAAAATTGCATAACAAGCATGAACGTTTATCTTTTTCTTACCCGGAATCAAAGAAATTGCCTTGTCAATATCCTGCATAAGCTCCTGAGGTGTTCTTGCACGACCGGGATAATTACCGGTTGTCTGAATACCACCTGTAAGCTCACCATCATTGTCAAAGCCGATTACGTCATCGCCCTGCCAGCAATGCATTGAAACGGCAACATCCTTCAATGTTTCAAGAGCCTTTTCGGCATCAACGCCCAGCTCGTTGTAAATCAATTTTGCTTCTTCATATCTGTTCATTTCTATACCTCCATACTGTTTTTTTCAGTATATCATCTTCAGGCAAAAAAATAAAGGACATTTTTTGACCAAAAAATGTCCTTATTTGCATTTCAAAACTTTCTGTAATTTCTTGGTGAAAGCCCATATTTGCCCTTAAAAATCCTGTAAAAGAAGCTTACGTTGTCATAACCCACTCTATCCGCAATTTCTTCCACACTCAAATTTGTATTCTTCAACAAAAAGCACGCCTGCGAAAGTCTCTTTTCCTGAACAAGCTCCGTATAGGTTCTTCCCGTCTTGTTTTTTATTTCCCTCGAAAGAGCACTCAAATCATAATGCAAAATGATACTCAACTCCGTCAGACTGCCGTTTTTGTAATTTTCTTCAACATATCTGAGGGTTCTGACAAGCAAATCTTCGTTTTCCCGATAGTTCAACCTGTCCGTATGATTAATCAGCAACAGAAACAAAAGTCCCATGGTTGTCTGATTTATGTTTCTTTTATTTGGAGTGTCATTAACCAACGTCCAGATAAGGTTTTCAAGAAGATTCTGAATGGGAAGAATATCCGCAACCTCAAAATGCAGATACCCGTTGTTGTGCCGCTCATTGGTAAGGCAATCAACCAGAAACCGTCTGAGAGGCGTGTCCTCCTCGCCCATCATCTGCAACGCACCTTCAAAAAATTCGGGCAGCACAACAAAATTCACCGCAATGTCATCCTCACCGGCAGGCAGAATCTCCTGAGTTGCTCCCTGACACAAAAGCAACAGCTCGCCCGCCTTCAGCTCAACCCTTATGTCATTAACCAAATGGGTGGTTGCTCCTTTGCACATATACACCATTTCAACAAAATCGTGTGAGTGCCTGGGAAAATGCACAAATCGTGTGTGCGGTCGGATTGCAATCTGCTTTCCTGCACTGAGAATTTTTTTGCTGTTTATAACATCAGCCGTACTGTCCATATAGAGATTACGGTCAATGCCCGACTCTCCATGGATAATCTTTTGTTCTTCAGGAGTGATTACCTTCAGTTTTTTTATAATATCGGAATTAATCAAAATCTCACCAGCCATCCGAGGCGAAAACCACAGTCTTTACATTCTGTTGAATGAATACAGCATGCCCTTCAGCACATTCTGAACCTCATTGGAATCCTGTGCTTCGGCAGATGATGTACAAATATAAAACATATTACCGTTCTTCCAGAAGGTGGTGCTGCAAATAATCTGTCTTCCCTGAAATGTCATTTCATATGGATACACATAGCCCGAAATTCCGTTTCCGATTCCAACACTTTTTCTGTCCGAATATGTGAACTTCGCATATGGATTTTCGACAGCATATCTATTCTTTTCTTCCTCCCATTTTTGCTGAACTTCAGCTTCAAAGCTGTTGTCTGTTGCATATGATACAAGGGTAATGAAATCCTTTGCAACAAACTTTATGCGGTTTCTGAAATGAATTCTGCCATTTTCGTTATACGAAATCCAGTCGGGATTTGTCACCCCAACATTTGCCTGAAGTGCCGAATCCATATAATACCATGAATAATTATAGGTTTGCTTGCTTGTTATCTCAACAGTCTGTGTTTCACCAATCCACTGAACATCCGCATCAAAGCTCTCAGCAACGGCACGAACCGGAACCAGAGTTCTGTCGTCCACAATCACAGGCGGCACATCAAGGGTGAAGCTGCTGTCGTTCACCTTGATAACATTATTGTTTATCTGCATAACAACGGTCGTATTCCCATCACTTGCTGTAACCGTTGAAGTTGCGCCGTCCCAGTATACTTCTGCACCCATGCTTTCAAATATCTTTCGCATGGGAACCATTGTTCTGTCATTTATCAACTGTGGCTGAACATCAAACACCAGGGTCGCACCATCAAGAACAACCTTGATTCCCCCGTCAGCCGAGGCCGAAAAGGTCATCAGTCCAAGCATCATCACAAACACAATCAAACCGCTAAAAATTCTCTTTAGTTTCATTTTTATAATCCCTCGCTTAAAATTTTTGTTTTATTATATCACAAGTCATCAAAAATAGCAATAAAAAAATCAGGCATTGGCAATTTTCATACCAATGCTTGATTTTATGATTTCTTTATTCAAAAGCTAAATACAATCCAACATCAGAAACCTCAACGGTCTTGCCCGCAACAACCCTTTTTGCTTGCGGAACAGTGCTTGCTGTCAGGACAGCCGATGCATCCATTGCCTTTGTGTTTTGTATAAATTATGTATCCTGCTGCAACCCCCACAACCAAAACAACAATCGCAACAACAATCCAATCCGCCATTGTCATATAAACAACTCCTTTTAACTATACACCAACAGACTTTGCTTTTCGTGCAAGCTCCGCCTTGAGTTTCTTATTTGAATTAATAATCAAACAAATCACAATGGCCGCCATAACCGCAACTGCCGCCAAACCTCCGAGAAAACCATTGCCCACAGCCCCCGTTGTTATAAACGTGCCAAGCTGATATACAAGGAATCCCACAGTAAAGCCAACACCAAGCTGGAGAGCAATTCCGCCCAAAAGCCATTTTTTGCTTTTGAGTTCCGAATTCATCGCACCGATTGCCGCAAAGCAAGGGGGCGAAAACAGATTAAACGCCAAAAACGCAAGTGCCGCAACAGATGTCACCCCATAGCCGCCCATAATACCTGCAATCTCAGAAGCCTCACCCACAACCTCAAGTCCTTCCTCCGCATCCATAAGATACCCAAAAGCCATGCAGGTTGCCAGAGTTCCCACAACACATTCCTTTGCAATAAAGCCCGTGACCGCAGCCGCAGCCATTTGCCATACAGCAACACCCACAATAGGCACAAAGACCACGGCAACGGGCTTGCCGATACTTGCAAGGATGGATGTATCCGGATCCACAACCATTTGAAACGACCAGTTGAAGTTCTGCATCAAATATATAATAAAGTTACATACAAGAATAATAGTTCCTGCCTTCACTATATAAGCCCAGCCACGTCCACACATTGACTTTACAGCACGCCACACACTCGGCACCTTGTATTCGGGCAATTCCATAATAAAGAATGACTTTTTTGCTTTAAACGCAGTTATTTTGTTAATCAGCAAAGCGCAAAGAAAAATAATCACAATACCGGCAAAATACATCATTGTTCCAATCCAGCCAGCTTCAGGGAAAAAGGCCCCCACAAACAAGGCAATGACCGGTAGTTTTGCACCACATGGCATAAATGGTGCAAGCAACGCTGTTGCACGACGTTCTCTTTCGGTTCGTATTGTTCTGCAAGCCATAACACCCGGAACAGCACAGCCTGTACCGATTACAAAGGGAATCACAGACTTGCCCGAAAGCCCGACTTTTTTGAATATGGGGTCAAGCACAACAGAAACACGAGCCATATACCCGCAATCCTCAAGAAGTGCAATAAGAAAATACATCACCATAACAAGAGGCAAAAAGCCCACAACTGCGCTAACGCCCTCAATCACACCTTCGAGCACAAGTGCCTTCAAAAACTGGCTTGAAACATCTGCCATCCACCCCTCGGCCATAACCTTGAACATATCAAGCCATTTTGTAAATATATCGGCAAAAAACGGGCCCAGCGTGGACTGCGAAATATCGAACACAAGATACATAACAACTGCAAAAATGGGAATTCCCAGCCATTTATTCGTCAGAACTCTGTCAATTTTGTCATGAATACTGCGTTCACTTGAACGCACCTTTCGTTTTTCAACGCTCTTCACAACCTTGTTAACAAAATCAAAACGCCTTCTGTCTGCCATTCTGACAGCTTTTTTGTCGCTAAGATTCACATCCCCCTGTGTGTACGGCGCCTTTTGTTCAACAGATTCAATGGAAATCGCCGTTTTCACAAGCACCAAAAGACCGTCAGCAGAGGTTGAAATCGTCTCAACAACAGGACAACAAAGAGTTTTTGACAAAACTTCAGCATTAATCTCCGTCTTCTTTTTTTCATTTATATCACTTTTATTAAGAGCAATCACAACAGGTATTCCCAGTTCAAGAAGCTGAGTGGTGAAAAAAAGGCTTCTGCTGAGATTGGTTGCATCAACTATATTAATAATAACATCGGGGTTTTCATTTTTCACATAATCACTTGTGACGCTTTCTTCCGACGTAAAAGGAGACATTGAGTATGCTCCCGGAAGGTCAACAGCAACAATTTCTTTACTGCCGTCACAATAACTCTTTTTAATTGTTGCTTCTTTCTTCTCAACGGTAACCCCTGCCCAGTTGCCCACCTTTTCGTTTCTGCCCGTGAGAGCATTGAACATTGTGGTTTTACCGCTGTTGGGATTACCGGCTAAAGCAATTCTCATTATTCAATTTCCTCCTGTACCATTAAGTAAAATATGTATCACAGTTAGTTTAAACTAACTGTTTTTCAAAAAAATATCCGACAATCATTCTCGCCCAGCTAAACACGAATAGCTTCTGCAAGTTGATTGTCAATTGTATATCTTCCATCCTTTATGGAAACAACACAGCCGCCCTTCAAATGAGAAACAACAGTAATCATTTCACCGCTGTAACAACCCAAAGAAAAAAGAAACGCATCCATTTCATCATCATTGGTGACAATTTCTTTAATGATATATTCTTTTCCTTCAATTGCGTCCGATAAATTCATGATACTATCCTTTCAACCATAAAGTTAGTCTTTTCTAACCGTTTGTTAGTTTAACACAACTAACCTGTTTTGTCAATACTTTTTAACCAAAATTTTCATTATTTTTTTGAGCAAATTTTCCGGCAGATTTAAAATAAAACATATTCACAACGGCTTGTGCATAATATGATAACAAAATACCAGACAAAAAAATTCAAGGAGGCAAAAAAATGCTCGAGTATAATATCTATAACGATATTGCCAAACGTTCCGGAGGAGATGTTTACCTCGGAGTTGTGGGGCCTGTAAGAACAGGAAAATCAACCTTTATAAAAAACTTTATGAACTTAATGGTAATACCCAATATCGAAAACGACCACCAGCGTGAACGCACAATGGACGAACTTCCGCAAAGCGCAGGCGGAAAAATGATTATGACCACAGAACCAAAATTCATCCCCAACGAAGCCGTAGAAGTACGCCTCGAAGACAATACATCTTTCAGAATCCGATTAATTGATTGCGTTGGATATATTGTTGACAGTGCCTTGGGGTATATCGAAGACGACAATCCAAGAATGGTTATGACCCCATGGTCCGAAAACCCCATGCCATTTTCTCAGGCTGCCGAAATCGGAACCCAGAAGGTAATCACCGAACACTCAAACATCGGAATTGTTGTAACCACCGATGGAACAATCACGGACATCGAGCGTGAAGACTATCTCCCTGCCGAGGAAAGGGTAATTGACGAGCTCAAAGCCCTTGGAAAGCCTTTCATCGTTATACTCAATACCCTAAATCCTTATTCCGAAAACACAGCTGAATACAAAGAATATCTTGAAAACAAATACGGCGTTGCTGTTTTGCCCCTAAACTGTATGGATTTATCAGTTGATGACATCAATCAGATAATGGAAAACCTCCTGCTATCCTTTCCTGTCACCGAAATCGGCATAGCCCTGCCCCAATGGGCAGATGCTCTTGACAGCACGCACTGGCTGAAAACGGAACTATACAGATTTATAACAGAAAAAATTTGTTCTCAACTCCGACTTTCCGACGCAAGAAAACTCACAGACACTCTCAGCGAAAACGAATATATTGAAGATGTAATTATCAAAAGCATAAACATGGTCGATGGAACCGTCTCATTAACCGTAAAGTTCCCCGAAAACTTTTACTTTAAAATTCTCGAAGAAGTAACCGGCTTCAACATATGCAACGATGAGGAACTCATTCACTTACTCAAAGACCTTTCCGAAGTCAAAAAACAATATGACAAAGTTTCATACGCTCTGGACGAGGTAAACCGCAAAGGCTACGGAATCGTTTCCCCTTCCATCGAAGAACTCGCCCTCGAAGAACCCGAAATAGTGAAACAGGGCAGCCGCTTCGGTGTCCGCCTAAAAGCCTCCGCTCCGTCAATACATATGATTCGTGCCGACATCGAAACCGAGGTTAGTCCCATTGTGGGAACTGAAAAGCAGTCCGAGGAGCTTGTTCACTATCTGCTCAACGAATTTGAAACCGACCCAAAGAAAATCTGGGAATCAAACATCTTTGGCAAATCTCTTCACGAGCTTGTTAACGAAGGTCTCCACAACAAGCTCTACCGTATGCCAGATGACGCACAGCTGAAACTTCAGGAAACACTCCAGAAAATTATCAACGAAGGCAGCGGCGGTTTAATTTGTATAATTTTGTAGTTCCTTCTAAAATATACCATACTTAAATTTGTATGGTATATTTTTTTGTTGAATCTTTCCTATTCGTGTGGTACAATAAAAAAAACATCATTCATCAAAATATGCTTTAAAGGGTATTACTATGAAAAAACTTATTTTTATGATAACTTTGATATTGTTATTGCAATTTCATATCGTGTATGCCAATGAATTTAAATGTTGGTCTTGTGACCATATCTATGATAGAGCAGCAACAAACAACTGTAGTTCATGCGGATGGGACATATGTTCAAATTGTGGTGCTTGTTCATATAATGGTTGTTCCCGACTAAAAGCAATAGCATGGGAGGCAAATAGGGAAGAGCGATACATTTCATTAGCGGCTCTTTTTGCATTCTATGGATTGCCCGTACTATATTATTTGAGTAGAAAATTTATATATAATAAAGATGGTTATAGCAAAAACGGTTATAACAAAGAGGGCTATGATAGATATGGCTATGGTAAAGACGGGTATGATAAAGATGGCTACGATAAATATGGCTATGGCAAAGATGGTTACAACAAAGATGGCTACGATAAATACGGTTATGGCAAAGATGGGTATAATAAAGATGGTTATGACAAATATGGCTATAACATAGAAGGCTACGATAAATACGGTTATGGCAAAGATGGGTATAACAAAGACGGCGTTGATAAATATGGCTGTGGCAAAGATGGTTACACCAAAGATGGATATGATAAATACGGCTATGACAAAGATGGCTATGATAAAGAGGGTTATAACTTAATAGGCCTAAAAAAGGAAGACTATATTACTTTAAAACGTTTTATTGGAAATAATGAAAAATTCACTTTTTCCGAGTCACAAATGGAATATCTTAAACAATATAAATCAAAGACGATTTCGGTTTTATATATTCCGGAGGAAATTCTTGATGAAAATTTTTGTAAGGTAATTATATACATAAATCACCATTCAATTGACTTTATTCCAAAAAAATATGTCACTCAAGAGCTTCGTCAACTAGCAAAATGTTGCAAGCAAAAAAATATCCAAAATAGGTATTATTAGTTTCAATTAATATGTAAAAATAACTATCACTTTAAAGACTTCCTTTTGTTACATAATATACATTCGACTGATGTCGACATCAAGACAGAAGTTTCGACAGAAATAGTATTGACAAAGTTTTTGTAAATATTTGATGCAAATAATGATGCATAAAACAGCATCAAATAATTCATCATAATAATATTGACAAAATTGCATCTTTGGTATATACTAATAGTGAGGTGATGAAAATGATGAACTCTATGGAAACAACAAGAATTACAGCAACACTGCCCGTATCTTTTATTGACGAACTAAAAGCTTTGGCAAATTCTAATCAGATTCCTTCTGTGAATTTTGCTATTCGTCAGGCTGTTGATGATTATCTCACACAAGCAAGAAAGAAACAATATGATGCAATGATGAAAGAAGCCGCAAAGGATAAAGCATTCATGAGCAGAACTTCAAAATGTGATGAAGATTTTGCTTTTGCAGATGGAGAGGTGCAAGGCGAATGGTAAACAAATGGGAAATATATTTTTGCAACCTTGATCCAACCACCGGAAGCGAACAAAGAGGAACGCGCCCCGTGCTTATTATATCCACAGACAGTGTGAATCATAATCTTACTGTTTCAACAGTTCTTCCTCTGTCAAGTGTAAAACCAACAGACAAGATTTATCCAACAGAGGTTCTTTTACCAACTCAGGTAAGTGGTTTACCCAAATTATCAGTTGCAATGGTTCAGCAAATCAGAACCGTATCGCATAACAGATTGCAAAATTTGGCAGGAAAAATAACAGATGTCGCAACTCAAGAAAAAATACTATCTGCATGCAGAGAATACTTTGATCTGTAAAATAAATAATATGCAAACAACGCACAATTTTCTTCTGTGCGTTGTTTTTGCTATCCATTATATAGATGAAAAATTTATGTAAGCCAAAAATCAAGGGCATCTTCGTATGTTTCTTTGGCATACTTAACATTTTCTATCCATGCCACTTTAAATACAATCTCCGGATATGAATAATCCAACAATTTAAATTCAAATCCGCCTGACGATTCAAAAGCGGAGGAAACAATATATCTTACAAACTTTGTTTCGTCAAAAACAGGAGGATATTGAATACAACCTTTATCTTTTCCGGTATAAAAAATTGCCTGTTCTAATTCCTCCTCATCATTTGGATTATATGAACCAATTCCAATACTCCACTTTTCTATTGTTGTAACAATAGATTCTGTATGTTCATCAGCTCCACCAAAACAGAAAGTCCCATTTGAAAAGCCAATGTGATAATAACAATCTGTTTTTAATTCGTCTACGTTTAATACCAAATCATAATTTGTTTCTACATTTAGCTCTCCGATTATATGGTTGTCATTGTCATAAATATGATATGGAACATCAAAAGTGCTTTTTCTGATAGAAAAAGGAATATTAACCTTTCCATCCGAAACATAAAAATATCCAACCGGTGTTTTTAATTCTGTGATATTCTCATAAATATAGGGG
>JAZRMZ010000163.1:0-9636 GCA_045647905.1 Clostridia bacterium | reverse complement strand
ACGAGTACGCCTACAGCCAGTCCAAGGATGTTATCACCTCGCTGGAGTTTGAGCGTCTGACCAATGCGGCCGGACCTTCTGCCGGTAAGCTGGTCCGTCCCTCCGACGGCAAGCATCCGCACACTATCGTGTTCGTTCAGTGTGTTGGCTCACGTTGTGATTCCTGCGCTGAAAAGGGCAAAGAATATTGCTCAAAGATTTGTTGTATGTACACGGCAAAACACGCAATGCTCACACGTGACAAATATCCAGACACCGAAGTTTATGTGTTTTATATAGATGTGAGAACTCCCGGTAAGAACTTTGACGAATTTTATCGCAGAGCAGTTGAGGAATACGGCGTAAAATATGTGAAAGGTATGGTGGGCAAGGTCACTCCCCAAGGCGATAAGCTGAAGGTTCAGGCATCAGACCTTATTGAGAACAAACAGCTTCACATTGATGCTGACCTTGTGGTTCTGGCGGCGGCAATTGAGCCTGATAAGTCGGCAAGACCTCTTGCAACCATGCTTACGGCAAGTATGGACACAAACGACTTCTTCACCGAAGCTCATCCCAAGCTCCGTCCGGTGGAAAGCCCTACGGCAGGCGTATTTTTGTCGGGTGCTTGTCAGGGGCCTAAAGATATTCCCGAAACTGTTTCTCAGGCAGGTGCGGCGGCTTCCAAGGTTATCGGACTTCTTGCAAAGGATAAGCTGACAGGAAATCCCTGTGTTGCTCATTCAAATGAGCTTATGTGTAACGGCTGTTCTTCCTGTGAAAGAGTTTGTCCTTATGGCGCTATAACTTATGAGGAAAAAGAATTCCGTATGCCTGACAGAACAACAAAAATCAGAAGAATTGCCATTGTTAATCCTGCGGTTTGTCAGGGTTGCGGTGCTTGTACGGTTGCCTGTCCGTCAGGTGCTATGGACCTGAACGGATTTGCAAGTAATCAGATTATGGCGGAGGTGGACGCAATATGCAAGTGAATGAACATAAACCTTTGATTGTTGCTTTTTGCTGTAACTGGTGTTCTTATGCCGGTGCAGACCTTGCGGGAAACAACCGCCTCAGCTATCCGGCTGATGTGAAAATCATAAGAGTTCCATGCTCTTGCCGTGTTAATCCCATGTTTGTTCTCCGTGCATTCCAGAGGGGTGCAGACGGCGTTATAATCTGCGGTTGCCACCCCGGCGACTGCCACTATACATCAGGCAACTACTACACCAGAAGAAGAATGGCGGCACTCTTTTCCATGCTCGACTTTTTGGGCATTGAAAAAGAACGTACCCGTGTTGAATGGGTTTCTGCGGCAGAAGGTGCAAAATTTGCCGCTACAATGAATGATTTTGTCCGAAAAGTAACGGCACTTGGAGAAAACAAGAGGTTGGAGGATCTGCGATGCAAAAGATAACACAAACCCAATTGACAGATAAGGCAGTTTCTCTGCTTGCAGACGGTACTGTTGCCGCAGTCCTTGGCTGGAGCAAAGGCGAATTTGGCTACGACGTAACACCAAAAATGTTCAAAGCCGAAGAAGATTTAAGACAAGATTTTGTCTGGAACCATTTTTGCGGAGTTAACTTCTCGAAATACCTTGTTTCAAAAACAGACAGACTTGAAGGTAAAATCCTTGTTTTTCTGAAGCCCTGCGATACATACAGCTTTAATCAGCTTCTGACCGAACACCGTTTTGACCGTGAAAAGGTTTATGCGGTTGGCGTTCCTTGTGAAGGTATGGTTGATGTTGCAAAGCTGAAAGCGGTTACGGGCCAGGGAATCTGCGAAATTAACCAAGACGGCGAAAATCTTCTGGTTACAACAATTTATGAAGATAAGCCCATTGCGGTTCCTGCAAAGGATGTTCTTCTGGAGCGTTGCGTAAACTGCAAGAGCAAAAAGCACGTGGCTTATGACGAGCTTTTGGGCGATGAGGGCGAAGTTATTGCGTCGGCAAGATTTGATGAAGTTGCCAAAGTTGAGGCTATGACTTCTGATGAGAGATTTGCCTTCTGGCAGAATGAGCTTTCACGCTGTATCCGTTGCAATGCCTGCCGTGATGCCTGCCCTGCGTGTACTTGCGAAAAGTGCGTGTTTGACAATCCTTCGTCAGGGGTTGAAAACAAGGCTCCTGCCAACAGTTTTGAAGAAAAAATGTTCCATATTATCAGAGCATATCACGTTGCAGGAAGATGCACAGACTGCGGAGAATGTTCAAGAGTTTGTCCGCAGAATATTCCGCTTCATCTTTTGAACCGTAAGTTCATAAAGGATATAAATGAATTCTATGGTGAATATCAGGCAGGAGCAGAGGTTGGCTCAAGAGCTCCGCTTGTGGACTACACCACCGATGATTTGGAACCCGGTGAAGTGTTTGACAGGAGGGATATTGATGCGTAAATGTTCTCTTGACAAAATAGATTATGTTTTTGAAGAAATTGCAAAATCCGCACAGCTTTATCTTCCTGCCGATGAATCGGACGGAAGTGCCGTATACCGACAGTGGGAAAAGGGAGTTTTGTGGAGCGATGCTTTGAATACCGTACGAAGTCCAAAGGATTTCTTCTTCCCTCAGATGGAAAACCTGATGGAATTCAGGACAGAGGGCAAAAACATCGAAGTCATTGACACAAGATGCGAAGCAGAGGACTTTGTTATCTTTGGAGTTCGTGCCTGTGACGTAAAGAGCTTTGAAATTCTGGACAGAGTTTTTCTGAGTGAGCCTGTTGACAGCTACTATGCTTCAAGGCGTGAAAAAGGTATAATCGTGTCAACTGCCTGTGCAAAACCTGCGGAAACCTGTTTCTGCAGAACCTTTGGAATTTCTCCCGAAGAACCCGAAGGCGATATTGCAACATGGAAAACAGAAAGTGAAATCTTCTTCAAAGCAAACACCAAAAAGGGTGAGGCACTTTTGAAAAAGATTTCAGCTTTCACCGAAGAATGTGATGAAACCGAAGTGAATGAGCAGAAGGAAAAGATTTCTGCCATTATGGAAAAACTCCCCCTCAAAGACCTTAAAGCAGATGCTTTTGGCGGTGGAAAGACGGAAGATTTTTTCAACAATCCTGCATGGGATGAGCTTTCAGGAAGCTGTCTTGGATGCGGAACCTGTACTTTTGTATGTCCCACCTGTCAGTGCTATGACATTAAGGATTACAACACAGGAAAAGGGGTCATAAGATTCAGGTGCTGGGATTCATGTATGTATTCTGATTTTACCAAAATGGCTCACGGAAACAACAGACTTACTCAAAAAGAACGCTTCCGTCAGAGATTTATGCACAAGCTAATTTACTATCCCGAAAACAATGACGGAATTTTGGGCTGTGCGGGTTGCGGAAGATGTCTTGCCAAATGTCCCGTTTCTATGAATATTGTTAAAGTAATGAAAAAAATTGGAGGGAAACAAAGTGAATAACAGAGAAGAAACTTTAATCCCCAAAATCGGTGTTATAACCGATGTCCGTATTGATACGCCTGATATTAAAACCTTCAGAGTCGTGACTCCTGAAGGCAAAAAAGCCTTTGAACACCGTCCGGGACAATGTGCCATGCTTTCTGTTCCCGGAGTTGGTGAAGCAATGTTCTCAATAACATCTTCGCCCACAAATGAAGAGTATATGGAATTTTCCATAAAGAAATGCGGATGCGTAACCAATTGGCTTCATCAGGCAGAGGTTGGTCAGCAGATAACAATCAGAGGGCCATACGGGAAACCCTTCCCTGTTGATGATGTGTTTGCAGGCAAAAACCTTTTGTTTATTGCAGGCGGCGTTGGTCTTGCGCCCCTTCGCTCGGTTATCAATTATTGCCGGGACTACCGTGACCGCTACGGCGATATTGATATTGTTTACGGTTCACGAAGCAAGGATGACTTGCTTGACTATAATGAAATTATTGATGAGTGGGCCAATGATGCAGGCGTAAAGGTTCATCTGACCATTGACAATCCTCAGGAGGGATGGGACGGTCATGTGGGGTTTGTTCCCAATTACGTAAAGGAGCTTGGCTTTGACACAAACAAAACAGCAGTTCTTTGCGGCCCTCCCATTATGATTAAGTTTACTCTGGATGGACTTTGTGAGCTTGGCTTTGACAAAACACAGATTTACACAACCCTTGAACTCAGAATGAAGTGCGGAGTCGGCAAGTGCGGAAGATGCAATGTTGGTGCGAAGTATGTGTGCAAAGACGGTCCGGTTTTCAGATGTGATGAGCTTGATGAGCTTCCGGACGAGTATTAAAGGAGAGGTAACATGGAAAAATTAGTTAATATATATCTTTTCGGCAAAAAATACCAAGTGCCAGAAAATTTAACAATTATGACGGCTATGGAGTATGTGGGCTATCAGCTGGTTCGTGGTTGCGGTTGCCGCAACGGTTTTTGCGGTGCCTGTGCAACCGTTTACCGCATAAATGGCGATAAGGAGCTGAAGACTTGTCTTGCTTGTCAGACCACGGTTAAGGATAATATGTATATTGCAACCCTGCCTTTCTTTCCCCTTGTTAAGCAAGGCTATGACATTGAAAATATTCCCGTGAATGAGTCGGTTATGATGCAGCTTTATCCCGAAATTTATGCTTGTATCGGCTGTAATGCCTGCACAAAAAGCTGCACTCAGGGGCTTGACGTTATGCAGTATATTGCCTATGCTCAGCGTGGCGATTTTGAAAAATGTGCAGAAGAATCCTTTGACTGTGTAATGTGCGGAGTATGTTCTTCAAGATGTCCTGCAGGAATTTCCCATCCTCAGGTTGCAATGCTTGCAAGAAGAATCAACGGAAAGTATCTGGCTCCCGGATGCGGTCATCTGGAAGACCGTGTTAAGGAAATTGAAAACGGCGACTTCAAAGAATTGATTGAAGCTCTTATGCAAAAGCCTGTTGAGGAAATGAAAGAGCTTTATAATACCCGTGACATAGAAAAGTGAGGAGGAAAAGAATATGTATTCGGAAAGATTTCAGAAATCTCTTGCCGCAGTTGAAGCAGCACGGGAAGCAAATGTTGCATTCGAGCCGGAACGTATGACTGCCAAGCAGAAGGAAGATTTGCTTGCGGCTTTTCATCCGGACTACAAACAGGAGGAATTTGATGTTCTCAGAATCGGCCCCAACAAGGGCGAAAAAGTTCCCATTGAGCTTGCTGAAATCTTGCAGGCACACAGCCGTATAACAAAGGACTGCGTTGATCTGGAAAATCCCGATTTTGAGACGGATGTTTTGATTATCGGCGGCGGCGGTGCAGGTGCATCTGCGGCAATCGAAGCTCACGAAGCAGGTGCCGATGTTATGATTGTCACAAAGCTCAGAATGGGTGATGCAAACACAATGATGGCAGAAGGCGGTATTCAGGCGGCTGACAAGCCCAACGATTCGCCTGCAATCCACTTTATTGATGCTTTTGGCGGCGGACACTTTGCCGCAAAGAGAGAGCTTTTGTCAAAACTTGTTTGCGATGCCCCCGAAGCAATTTTGTGGCTCAGCAATCTTGGTGTTGAATTTGACAAAGAAGAAGACGGAACAATGGTGACAACTCACGGCGGCGGAACTTCAAGAAAGAGAATGCACGCGGCAAAGGACTATTCCGGTGCTGAAATTATGAGAACTCTTCGTGACGAAGTTCTGAACCGCAATATTCCCGTTGTTGACTTCACTGCTGCAATCGAGCTGATTCTTGACGAAACCGGCAATGCGGCAGGTGCTGTTGTGATGAATATGGAAACAAAAGAGCTTCTTGTTGCAAAGGCAAAAACAGTTATCATTGCAACAGGCGGTGCAGGCCGTATGCATTATCAGGGTTTCCCCACGTCGAATCATTACGGTGCAACTGCGGACGGTCTGGTTCTCGGCTACCGTGCAGGTGCAAAGCTTCTTTATGCCGAAACACTTCAGTATCATCCCACAGGTGTCGCTTATCCTGAACAGATTTTCGGAGCACTTGTTACGGAAAAAGTTCGTTCACTGGGTGCAAAGCTCGTGAATGAAAAGGGCGAAGTATTTATGCATCCCCTTGAAACCCGTGACGTTACTGCGGCTTCTATTATCCGTGAATGTTCAGAACGAAACAATGGTTTAGATACAGGAAAAGGAAAGGCTGTATGGCTTGACACCCCTATGATAGAAAAAATCGGCGGCGAGGGAACAATTGAAAAAAGAATCCCTGCAATGATGCGTATGTTTGAAAAATACGGAATTGACATCCGCAAGGAACCCATTCTGGTTTATCCCACACTTCATTATCAGAACGGCGGTCTTGATATAACCCCCGACTGTATGACAACAAACGTTGAAAACCTCTTTGTTGCAGGCGAAGCTGTTGGCGGAATCCACGGAAAAAACAGACTTATGGGTAACTCTCTGCTTGACATCATCGTATTTGGCAGAAGTGCGGGAAAGAATGCCGCGGCCAAGGCTAAGAGTGTCAAGGTTGGAAAGCTCTCCCTTTCACATATCCGGAAGTTTGAAAAGGAAATTGCCGATGCAGGAATTGTTACCGAAACGGTTTCGCCCAAGCTTCTTCCCAACTACACAAATCAAAAAAGCATATAAATTTTCCACAACACAAAGCCCGACAAGTTGAGAGATGCAGGGCATAAGGACACGGGAATGGATATGCACACGGCATATAAGGAAACGGCGGGTATGGCAAAAATTGATTTGGATGCTTTCAAATATGACCAGAGCGAGGAAGTTATTGACACAAGCAAAACAGTGAGAATAGGTATCATAGGGCAGCCTCAGAATCCCATCAACAGAATGCTGGAACGGTTCAATCGGTGGAGATCTGAAGCTTTATCAGAGAATTGCGGGCAAGGATGTGGTGACGGAATTCCCCATGCTTCCGCCTCTTGAAAAGGGCTGCTTTTATTACAAAATCAGGTCGTTTATTGATGCAATAAACAAATCAAGCAAGTTGGGTCAGGAAGTAAAGGTGGAAATTCCTGAAATATAAAAACAAAATGAAAGTGAGGAGTAATTATGAAAAAATTTAAAGTTGGACTTCAACTTTTTTCAGTTCGTGACAAAATGACGGAGGATATGGATGCAACCCTGAAAGCCGTAAAGGAAATGGGTTATGACTATGTTGAGTTTGCAGGATTTTATAATTATCCTGCCGAAGAAGTAAAGGCTGTGCTGGATAAATACGGTATTACGGCAATTTCGGTTCATCAGCCCATTGGTCCGTTTCTTGATGACCCGGAGGGAACAATTGAATATTTCAAAACAATTGGAATTAAATATGCGGTTATTCCGTGGTATGAGGCGGAAAAGCTCAAAGGTACTGAAGGCTGGGAAAAAACGGTTGCAGACTTTACGGCATATGGTAAAGCTCTCAAGGAAAACGGTATTCAGCTTCTTTATCATAACCATGATTTTGAATTTAACAAGGTTGATGGAAAGTACCTTCTTGACTGGCTGTATGAAGAAATCCCCTCTGAGAGTATTCAGCCTCAGATTGACACCTGCTGGGTGCATTATGCAGGTGAAGACCCTGCAGCGTATATGAGAAAATATACAGGCAGACTTGAAGTTCTGCATCTGAAGGATTTTGAGTGCGAAAAACTTGGTGCCGGTCCGGTTTATGCACTTATCGGCAACAGCGGCGAAGAACAGGAAAAGCCTTCAAAGGAAGAAACAGGCTTCAGATTCCGTCCTGTGGGATGTGGTATTCAGAATTTTGATGAAATTCTTGCTGCAGCAGAGGAAACAGGCGTTGAATATGTAATTGTTGAACAGGATGATTCATATGACACACCCACTCTTGAAACTGCAAAGATGAGCCGTGAATATCTCAGAACTCTCGGACTTTAATTTGCGAAACCACAGATAAATAATATAAAAACAGCCGCACGTGAGCGGCTGTTTGTTTTTGTAATGTAGTGTCAAATTTTCAGAGCCTCTTACAGAGGTTGAGACTGCAATAACCCCTTCTGGGGGTGGTGCCAACCAACGGTTTACCGGTGGTTATGGCGTTTTTTAGCTTTTGCTTATTTTTTCTTTTCGATTAAAGCAATTTTAACTGCGGTATAAATAAATGCGATGAGGAGATAGCCCCAGATTGCATATGAAAGTCCGTTTGTTATCCAGAAGTTTGTGTGGAAGCTCTGTGTGAAGGGAAGAATTGCAACAACAACATTTCTCACGTTTGTGTAGAACTTGAGATAAACGAGAACAATTGCAACAATTGCGGTGAAGATACCGTAGTTCAGAACACGGTTCTTGTTCTTCACAAACTTCAGTTCTTTGTAGTTGAGGGTTGCACGGATTGCAAAAAGTGCAACAGCTGCAACGCCAATGATGATACCCAGTATTCCCAGAACGTTTCTGACAGTGTTGTCATAATCCGTCATGATTGGATTCTGTAAATAACGAAGAATAATAAAACTGAAAATACCCCATGCCAGGTTTATCATAAACCAGTTGGTTATTTTGTCAACCTTTGCTCGCTTTTCAGCTTTTTTTTGTTTTTTGAGTTCCTGATTTGTTTTTACTGCCATAATAAAAAGCCTTTCTGTCCGTTTTAAGGACCTTTTGTAGTTTGACAAATTAGAGTTCGTCTCTGTCGAACATAATCATGGGAATAAGCGCACTTGCCACGGTTTCTGTACGGAGAATCCTTCTGCCCAGACCGATTGCCTTTATTCCGTTGCCCACGGCATATTCTGCTTCACTATCCGCAAAACCGCCTTCAGGCCCCACGAAAATACCAAATTCGCTTGCCTCACGGTCGGAATTCAGAATTTCTTTCAGCCCTTTTTGACCTTCATGCCCAAGCATTTCGTAGGGCATAAGAGGAACTTGCAGATTTTTCAGCATTTCAACCGCTTTTTCAAATGAAACAGGCTCGTGAATTTTTGGCACAAGACCTCTGCCGCATTGCTTCACGGCTTCAACCGAAACCTTGTTCCAGCGTTTTGTCTTTTCTTCGCCTGCGGCTTTGTTGTTTATTTTTGTGACGCATCTTTCGGTCATCACGGGAACAATTTCAAAAACCCCCAGTTCAACGGCTTTTTGAATAATGGTTTCCATTTTTCCTGCCTTTGGGAGTGCCTGAAACAGCGTGATTTTGATTTTGGGTTCGGAAAGGGAATAGTTTTTTTCAAGAATCTCAGCCTTGCAGACCGATTTTTCAATCGAAACAAGCTGAGCCGTATATTCGGCTCCCGTACCGTCAAAAACCAGGATTTTGTCACCGCAATTCATTCTCAGCACCTTTTCAATGTGCTTTGCGTCCTCAAAAATTTCTGCAATATTGCCCGAAATATTCTGAGGTTCCGTAAAAAATCTGCGCATAAGCGTTTTCCTTTCTGCGGAAATAGTGTCAAACTTAATTCCAACAGACATTTTACCATATATGACAAAAAATTTCAAGTATAAATTTCGAAATATTAAAAAAGAGCTGTTGTTTTAATCATTTCTGTGTATACATATTCAAATTTGTAGGGGAGGGCCTCTGCGCCCTCACGAACAAAGGGGCGGGGATGTAACCCAATGCCATTAAGTTAGGCGGTTTGTCATTCTGAACGCAGTGAAGAATCTTTGTTTTTGGACAGATTCTTCGACTTCGCCTTTGGCTTCGCTCAGAATGACATTCTATTCTCTTCCTTAACTTAATGATATTGGGATGTAACCCCGCCCCTGCAAAAATGC
>JAZRMZ010000162.1:0-6684 GCA_045647905.1 Clostridia bacterium | reverse complement strand
ATAGGCAACAAATCAAATTTCATTTTCAATGTCCTCTAAAAAGAAATATGGTGGGCACAATAGGGCTCGAACCTATGACCCTCTGCTTGTAAGGCAGATGCTCTCCCAGCTGAGCTATGCGCCCACATCCACGCGCCGATTATTCCGCAATTCCTAAAAAAATATGGTGGGCACAATAGGGCTCGAACCTATGACCCTCTGCTTGTAAGGCAGATGCTCTCCCAGCTGAGCTATGCGCCCATATATTTTCCAAGATACTGCACCAAAATAACACACTGTTATCCTAATCAGCTTGATTATTATACACAATTTAAAAGTATTTGTCAATAGTTTTTTTTATTTTCTTTCAAAAAAATTCGCAAACTCCGCAAATATCGAAGAAATTTCAATATTCTGAGGGCATTTCTTTTCGCAGGCACCGCAACCAATGCAAAGAGACGGCAGTTTTTCGGTTTTTTCCTTTACCTTTTCAATTGATGAATTGTTTTTCACAAGGCACATTTCATTAAAAAGCGAAAGGAGCTTTGGAATTTCAAGCCCTTGGGGACATTCCTCCATGCAGTATTTGCATCTCGTGCAAGTCAGAGTCTTTTTTGAAAGAATTCTTTCCGCAATCTCAAACAGAACATTTTTCTCGTCTTCCGAAAGCACCTTTTCCTCCGAAAAAGTCTTTATGTTGTCCTCAATCTGCAAAGCATCCGACATTCCCGAAAGAATCATAGAAACATTGGGAACACTCTGCAAGAACCTGAATGACCACGCCGCAATGGATTCATCGGGACGGAGCGACTTCAGCCTTGATTCATCCTCCTCCGAGAGACTTGCAAGATAGCCGCCTCTGACACCCTCCATAACCCATATGGGCAGGTTATATTTATTCAGAAGTTCCACCTTTTCCTTTGCATTTTGCAAGGTCCAGTCCAGCCAATTAAGCTGAATCTGACAAAATTCAAGGTCATCACGGTAACGAAGAATGAAGTCTTCAATGGTTTCAAGACTTCCGTGAGTTGAAAATCCAAGGTGGCGGATTTTTCCCTCCTTCTTCTTTTTCATCAGAACATCATAAACCCCGTATTTTTCATCGGTATAATATTTAACAGTGGCCTCGCTGACGTTATGGAAAAGATAAAAGTCAAAATAATCAAGACCTGTCCTTTCAAGCTGTTTTTCAAAAAGAGCATCCACGCCCTCCCTGTCTTCATATTCGTCCCAGGGCATTTTTGTTGCAATATAATAGCTGTCACGGTCATACTTTGACAAAATCTTCCCCATAATTTCCTCGGACTTGCCCTTGTGATAAAACCACGCCGTATCAAAATAATTGATTCCCTTCTTCATACAAAGGTCAAAAAGGGCTTGGGTTTTTTCAAAATCCACCTCGCCATTTTCATCGCAAGGGAATCTCATTCCGCCCATTCCAAGGAGCGAAAGTTTTTTATCTTTAAAATTTCTGTAAATCATAAAACAAAACTCCTTCATTTATATATAAATATCCTACCACAATAAAAACAGATAGTCAATATAAATAAAAGTATGGACAAAAACAAAAATATGTGCTAAAATTACACTTGCAGCAAAATGAATAATTCTTTCAGCGAAGGGATACGCTATGTAAAAAGCGTAGCTCCGTTTTTTCATTCTTCGCTGAAATGGAATCGTTTTGCTGCAATAAAACAAGTCGGAGTGATACGTTTTTTGAGATGTGTCGCTTGCGGCACATCTTTTTTGTAGTAAGGAGCTGCATACCATGATTAATTATCAAAAACTGTATCATTTTCTGTTCAATCAGATAACCGACACAATTGAAATTCTTGAAGCTTCGGCAGACAACCGCAATCAGGCTCTGGACAAGCTGAAGCAGGCACAAATTGATGCCGAAGAAATGTATCTTGACCTTTGCGAAGAAGCATATCCCGACGGCGAAGACCTTGACGAATGGTGGGAAAAAGAAGAAGAATGGGACGAAGACGAAGAATAAATATGTTCTGTGAAAAATATTGGAGTTAAAAGATTCTTCGCCCGTGGCCCAGAATGACAACAAAACGGTCATGCTGAGCGCAGTCGAAGCATCTGAAAATGAGTTCCTTCGATTCCGCTAACGCTCCACTCAGGATGACCCCGCAGGAGAGTCGTCATGCTGAGCGTAGTCGAAGCATCTGTATTTTGCACTTTGTATTCACAAGACCCTTCGAATCACTCCGTTCCCTCAGGGTGACCGCAAAAGGTGGTGTTACCGTCATCCTGAGCATAGCGAAGGATCTTTCCAAAGTGATTTACCCCAAACCAATAATTAAACGGGCGACCACAAAGGGTCGCCCGTTTGTTTTTGTCCGTTTCTATTGCAAATGCCGGGGTCAGAAGATTCTTCGCCTTTGGCTCAGAATGACATCAAAACGGTCATGCTGAGCGCAGCGAAGCATCTGTAAATGAGATCCTTCGATTCCGCTAACGCTCCACTCAGGATGACCCCGCAGGAGAGTTGTCATGCTGAGTGCAGTCGAAGCATCTTCTCCTTTTTATTTCACAATCTCAAACTGCTGTTCCTCACTGAGGTCAACAACCGTGCAGTCATTTGCATAAGTGCATTCAGGAAGAATAATCATCGCCGTGAGCTGTTCATTATTGGCAGGAAGGGGTGCAAGATGCCATATTGCCGCATTCATCTTAACAAGAGTGTGCTTTGGAACAACAAAAGCCTTCGCAAGGTCTGTCACAGGTGTTCCTGCCGATGCAGGAGCAACATGAAGAATCATATCATCATCCATAGGAAGAATCATTTCCCAAGTGGTGGTGTGATATTCCTGCTGTGTTATAATCATTTTTTCAGGCTTTTTCACAACAATGGGCGAATATCCCACTCTGTGCGTGCTGTCTGCATTGATTCTGTCGGGATAAAAGCTGTGAAGCTCTCCGCACAATGCATAGCCCTGAGGCTTGTCCATGGTGTAAAACTGACCGAATGGCGCAAAAGCCTCGTTTGTGATTGGTTCTGCTTTAATTGTTTTCATAAAAATCTCCTCCGGATAAAAATTTATTTTTCTTTCTTTTTAAGGTCGTATCTGACCATTGAAATCATTGAAAATATCCTTGTCCTTATTTTGTATATACAAGCTCAAACTGTTCTCCGTCCGAGAATTCGGTTCCGTCCACGCCCGTCATCATGGCTTCTCCCTCTTTATTAAAAGCCCAGTAGCTCTGATCCTTGTCATAGTCGGCAACAATGCCGTTAACTTTCTTCACATAAAGTCCGTATGCGCCTTCCTCGCCCGAAATCAGCTTATGCTCTGTCAATGCATCGCCAACGGTTTTTGCATCGGTATGAATGGTGAAAAGAACCGACTTTTCCTGAGCTTCAACTTCAACAAGCAGGGTCTTTGCTCCGTTTCCAAGTTCCGTATCCTCGGTATAGGTTGCACCGTTCCACAAATTTTCAGCCGCCGTTTTTGCACCGCAAGCCGCAACACAAAAACAAAGCATCACAACAAAGCAAATCAAAAAAAACCTTTTCATTTCAGCTTAATTCTCCTTTTAATACAACTGATGTTTTCCATTATAGTTAATTATTATACCACGCCATTCCTTTTTTTGCAAGTCTTCCATTATAAAACACAAAAAGACGGTTGTTGCAAAAATTTGCAACAGCCGCCACCGTAATTTTAAACAAACTTGGGCAGATAATCGCCGTGAGCATCAATAAGCTCATCAACCATTTTCTTGATTGTGTCAATATCAAGCTCTGCCGCTGTGTGCGGGTCAAGCATTGCCGCCTGATAGATATGCTCCTTTTTGCCTGTTCTTGCTGCTTCAATTGTCAGAAGCTGAACATTTATGTTCGTCATATTCATTGCCGCGCACTGAACAGGAAGCGCACCCACATAACAAGGAGTGATTCCGTTTCCGTTCACAAGGCAGGGAACTTCAACACAGGCTTCAGCAGGAAGGTTTGTAATCAGATGATTTTTGTTGATAACATTTCCGCCAATCTGATAGGGAGTGTTTTCGGTTATGCTCTGCATAATCCACGAAGCATATTCATGGCTTCTTGTGTGCTCCTTAACACCGTTCTCAAGAAGCTCAGCATATTCCTTTTTCCACGCATCAATCTGATTGATACAACGTCTTGGGTATTCGTCAAGGGGAATATTATACTTTTCAATGAGTTCGGGGTACTTGCTCTTTATATAGAATGGGTTGTACTCCGCATTATGTTCACTTGACTCGGTGCAGTAATAGCCAAAATTCTTTATGTATTCCATACGAACCTTGTCGAGGTTTTCGGGGTTGCTAATATATTCATCAACCTTTGCCTTAATCTCAGGATAAAGGTCAACACCGTTTTTGTCCTTGATTTCGAGAAGCCATGCCATATGGTTGATTCCGGCAATAAGCTCCTTTCTGCCCTCAAGCTTGTCTTCCATTCCAACATTCTTCAAAAGTGTTTCGGTGCAGACCTGAACGCTGTGGCAAAGACCGATTGTGTTAACACCCGTGTATCTCTGCATATAACCCGTCAGCATTGCCATGGGGTTTGTGTAGTTCATGAAAAGTGCATCAGGACAAACTTCTTCCATATCCTTTGCAAAATCTACCATAACAGGAATTGTGCGGAGAGCACGCATAATTCCGCCGATGCCCAGAGTGTCGCCGATTGTCTGTTCCAAGCCAAACTTTTTGGGGATTTCAAAGTCAATGATTGTGCAGGGGTCATAACCGCCCACCTGAATTGCATTAACCACAAAATTGGCATCCTTCAAAGCCGCCTTGCGGTTTTCAACACCAACATAACACTCAATTTTACCGAATCCGCCCTTTGCCTTTCTCATTGCTTCAAGAATAACACGGCTTTCTTCAACTCTTGATGCATCAATGTCATAAAGAGCAAAAACGCTATCCTTCAGGGAATCAACGCACATACAGTCACCGATTACATTTCTTGCAAAAACGGTACTGCCCGCGCCCATAAACGTAATTTTCACAGATAACTCCTCCTCATAAATACAAATTTATTTTTCCTTTATTATATATTGACAACTCCGCAAATCAAATAGTATAATGTTGTTATTATATGTCATTTTGTTGTTTTTTCAAAGGAGCTGTGATTGCAATGCAAACCAACATTATCGTTGCCGACCAAAGCTACAACGGGCTGAATCCTATGCAATTCGGGTATCAAAACTGTCCGCCATCCCATTTTTTCGGACCTGCAATCCGAACCCACTGGCTTATTCATTTTGTTATTTCAGGTTGCGGAACATATGAAATCGGCGGCAAAAAACATCGGGTTTGTTCGGGCGAAATGTTTGTTATTCCGCCCTATGAAGAAACCTTTTATATTGCCGACCAAACCGACCCCTGGAGCTATATCTGGATTGGCTTCACAGCCGATGAGCTCCCCATCAAGCCGGATTATGTGATTCGATGTCCCGAAGCCCAGAGAATTTTCACCAAAATGAAGGACTGCGACCACCTAGAAGGGGGCCGCAGTGCATATCTTGCCGCACGTCTGTGGGATTTGTTTGCACTTCTGCTTGAAAACAAGTCGTCCCAGCCCGGTTACATTGACAAAGCCCTTGACTGTATTCACTCGGAATATATGCACGGCATCACCGTTGACGAAATTGCAAAACGGCTCAACCTGAACAGAATGTACTTTTCAACCCTTTTCAAAAAAAGCACCGGTATATCGCCAAAACAATATCTGTTCAATTACAGAATGAACATTGCCGCAACACTCATCCTGCACAAAAAAGCCTCTGTTGCGGTTGCCGCCTCCTCGGTTGGTTATTCCGATGTATTCAACTTCTCAAAAATGTTTAAGCGGCATTTCGGAATGTCGCCATCCCAATATGCCGCCTCAAATCAAAAAAATCTTTAATAAGTGTTGTGGAACACATAGATTCTTCGCCCTTGGCTCAGAATGACGCCAAGTCGAAGAAGCAAAAAAATCCAGCTCATAAATCAGACATAGAGCTTATCCTTGAAACCTTCCATAACGTTGCCCAGAGCCTTTGCCATGGATGCAAAGCCCAGATCATTGGGGTGACAGTTGTCAACTGTTCCTTCGTTTCCTGCCAATGCCATAAGCTCAGGCCCCGAAATCAGATACACATTGTCGTCCCCTGCCGCCTTTGCAGCTTCATAAGTCCCTTTAATCACCTCAAAACGTTCCTTCGCCACTTCACTCAACCGAAATTCAGGTCTGGCCATAAACACAATAGGAATTTCAGGATGCACCTTGCGCACAGTTTCATACAAAGCATAGTGAGTATCCCTCAGATGTTCAGTGTTGGGCGCATTGTGGTCATAGTCGCAAACAAAAGCCGACATTTCAAGGTTTGCAATATATTCAGCCATAACAGGCTCGCCCTTTGCATTGCCCGAAAATCCCAGATTTATATAGTCAATGTCAAAACGGCGATTGATTATATTCTGATAAATGCTTCCCGGTCTTGAAGCGCATCCCCCCTGAGTGATTGAAGATCCATAAAATACAACAGGCTTTTTTGACTTGTAAGGCAAAGGTGAAAGAAGCTCTGACCCCTCCGCAAGACCTATGTAAAGCTCCGTTACGCCACTATATGTCGGGAAATTAATTGTGATTTCACGCATCTCATTTCCGGCAAAGTCAATCACGCTTTCATATCCATCGTCATTAATTTCAAATGGAGGCATATATGAGCCTTT
>JAZRMZ010000161.1:0-21886 GCA_045647905.1 Clostridia bacterium | reverse complement strand
AAAGTTAAAATTTTTCGGTAGATAAAATGGAAATTGTTTGTTATAATAAGCTAAGTATAGAAATTAAAATGGTATTTTATTGAAAATCGGTGGTGATGAAGAATGCGAAAGCTACGGGCAATTGTCGTGGAGGATGAACTTAATATAAGGGAAGGCATTGGCGCTTTTATAGAAATGGAATCCCAGGACTATGAGGTTGCCGCACTATTTTTCGATGGAGATGAAGCGATTGAATATCTAAAAACGAATGATGTAGATCTTGTAATTACGGATGTAAAGATGAATCGCATTTCGGGGATTGAGCTGGTGAAGTATATCCACGAAAATAAGCCCGGGACACTTGCTGTTATATTGAGTGGTTACAGGGAATTTGAATATGTCAAAAGTGCAATGACTTACCGTGTGCATGATTATCTGCTGAAGCCGACTAATCATGAAGAGTTGAAAAATATGCTTACTGAAACAGCTGAGTTGATACGCAAAAGGGAAAGCGAGACAAATACAAGCAGTAGCTTTGATACTCTTCTTCCGGAATTAAGAAGAGAATTTTTTGTGTCTCTTCTGGCGGGAGTATTCAAAACTCAGGAAACCATTGAGAGCAAAGCTTTACTTCTGGGGCTTAAAAAGACATTTGTGACATCGGAGTGTGCTGTTGTTAAGGCAGTTATATCGGACGAAGAAAGTTTTTTTGAGAATGTATGGAAATACGGTCGTGACAGTTTTAACATCGCTATTGAAAACTTGATTTTTACCACTAAAAAGGATTTAAACTGTGAATTTTACTTTGTGGGTGATTATAGAAAATCACATTGTCTGTTTGCCGGTATGAAAGTTGAAATAGGCGATTTCAAATCTGAATTAGAAAATGATATGAAAATATTAACAGAGGCAGCACAACAGATTATGTTATGTAATCTTTCGTTTGTTGCTGAGGAAACATACAAAAACCCTCTTGAACTGGCATTCAAAGTTCAACTGGCAGAGGATGAGAATTTTTCAGAGCGTTGTACACTTTTAAAAACATATATAAGTGTGGGAAATGAGGAGGATGCTTTGTATCTCGCAAACAGACTTTTTGACGAGCTGAAAAATGCGCCATTGCCGTACATCAAAGGGAAATTGATGGAAATTTTTTATTCCATATATATTCCAGAAGGAGCAAAAATTATTTCGGAAGAAAATATAAGTAAGTTGGCATCGGCACAAAGTGTTGAAGAAATAGGTCGTTTGTATGCAGAACAGATTTCGTTTATGATTGATTGCGGACATCGGCTCATGGGTACTTCGCAGAATTTGATAATCAAAAGAGCAAAGCAGTATATTGAGAAAAACTTTTCAAGAGATATATCCCTGCAGGATGTGGCGGATTATGTGCATCTTAACCCGGTTTATTTCAGTAAGTATTTCAAGGAGCATACCCATAAGAATTTTGTGGATTATCTGGCGGATATCCGTGTTGATTTTGCAAAAAAAGAGTTGATTAAGGGCAAGAAAATTGATGAAGTGAGTCGTCTTTCGGGATACAACAACAGCAGTTACTTTGCTAAGATATTCAAAAACAGCACCGGGATGACACCGCGTGAATACCAAAGAACGAAAATAGGGTGTGAATAACAATATGATGCAAAAAAAGTCATTATGGTTTTTTGTAAAGCAGTTTAGGGAAAACAGTGTTTTTGTGCGGAATTTACTGTTGTTTTTTGTTGTGCTGATGATACCTATGCTGATATTCGGTTACTATTTTTCTGACCAGACAACAAAGCTCCTTCGGGAGCAGAATGCTGCAGCGAGTGTTTCGGCACTAGAGCGTATTGCAGACAGTCTTAAAAATCAGTTTGCAGAAACGGAATATATGATTGCCCGTACGGGCTTCAATGACGATGTGCATCGTTTTGTTCTTGCGGAAGAAAATGAAACGGAACAATACGAAGCTCAGATTGCAGACTATTTGGGGGCGTATGTTTCGGTCGCAAAGGATATGGACAGTATGTACATATATTCGTTCAAGTCAGAAATGATGATGGATAATCATTCCTTGCGTAAAGCATCCGAATTTCAGGATAATTCCTGGATAAGCTATGTAGAGGGTCTAGGCATTAATGATACGAGATTTGTGGGCAGAAAAAAGGATGGAGGATATTTAAATTGTATTACGGTTATCAAGCCTATTTATATTACGTCTGAACATATGAATGGTGCGGTTGCTGCAAATTTGAGCATAAAAGAAATATCAAAGAATTTTGATGATATAGCAGGCGTGGAAAATACATACATTGTTCAGTCAAACGGAAATACGGTTTACTGTAAGGATGGCAAGAAAATTAATCAGCCTGCCCCGGAAGAAATTATGAATATTGTAAGGAATAACGAAGGGTGTATTCTTGAGGGAAAGGGCTATAACATTTTTTCTGAAGAGCAATATGTTTCGATGGTGCCTGTTGAGAACTATGGGATGTATATTTTGTCTCTGACCCCCAAGGCTTACTATAGCGAAAAAGTACAGAATGTGAGAAATAATATGCTTCTCATCTTTGCTGTTTTAGGCATTATAGCACTTATAGGGGCAGCATTTATGGCTTTACGGTCATTTATTCCCATAAAGAGTATTTATGAGACTGTCAGTGATGATGACACCAATGCTGATATTGCTTATATGAATGAGTTTTTGATGATTGAAAGTAAAATCAAGAAGAATCTGGCGAAAAACGAGGAAATGAACCGGGAACTGCAAATGCGTGTAGAGCGTTTGAGGGAAGCACAACTGACGGCTTTGCAGGCGCAGATTAATCCTCATTTTTTGTATAACACTTTGGATAATCTGAACTGGCTTGCTTTTAAACGGATAGGCGGACAAAATGAGGTCTCGGACGGGCTGATTGCTTTGTCGAGATTGTTCAGAGAAAGCACCAAGGATGAGTGTTATGTTGTACCCTTGGCTGAAGAAGTGAAACTGACACAGCTGTATCTTACAATTATAGGCATACGATATAAAGATGTTGTCAAAACAGAGTTTAATATTTCTCCAGAACTGTACCAGTCTCCCATTGTGAAAATCAGCTTGCAGCCGTTGATAGAAAATGCAATTCAGCACGGAATCAAACCAAAGGGTGAAGGCACAATAAAGATAACCGGAAGATGTTTGAAGGATGATGTGGAAATTGTCATTGATGATGACGGAGTTGGTATGAGCGAAGAAGAACTGGAACAGCTGAATCTTGTTCTTGTTGAAGACTATGTGAATTTTAACGGACGTATAGGACTCAGAAACACCAACAAGCGAATTAAATTGATTTTCGGAGAGGAATACGGAATAAGAATCAGTACGAATGATGAGGGTGGGTTGCGAACCACGATTTTGTTACCAAAAAGTTAATATCCTTATTGAAAGTTGAAATGTTATCGTAGACATTTCAACTTTTTTATTTTAAGATATAATTAGAAAATTGTGTGTGACAAAGGAATGAGGATTTGTTATGAAACTTATTAAAGAAAAACCAAAAACGGGTTTGCGTAAGAGAAATCTGTTTGGTATCAGAACATTCAAGAAAAACTGGGAATTATTGTTGCTTACCTTGCCTGCGATTCTGTACTTTGTAGTTTTTCATTATATACCAATGTTTGGTGCGGTGATTGCTTTTAAGTTCTACAACTACAACGACGGAATTTTCGGAAGCCGATGGGTAGGATTTGACAACTTCAAGTTTTTCTTCTTGTCCAACGATGCTTTCCGAATCACCAGAAACACCATTTTGTATAATGCTGCATTCATTGCGATAGGTACGGTGGCGGCTGTTATCATTGCGTTGCTTCTTCACGAAGTGAAAAGTAGGAAAGCTACAAAATATTATCAGACAACAATGATTCTGCCATACTTTTTGTCGTGGGTTATCGTGGGATATGTTACATATGCGCTTCTTAACCCCAACTATGGTTTGTTGAATCAGATACTGGGAATTTTTGGTGTAGCACCAATTGACTGGTATTCACAAAAACAGTATTGGCCGATTATCCTGATAATCGTTAATGTGTGGAAGGGCATTGGCCTTAATTGTATCATGTACTATGCCGCAATCATGGGTATCGACAATTCGTTGTATGAAGCGGCAAAAATTGACGGGGCTTCAAAAATTCAGCAGATGTTTTATATCACACTGCCTCAGTTGGTATCAATCATAACTATCACAACAATTCTTGCAATCGGCGGTATTTTCCGCGGCGACTTTGGATTGTTCTATCAGATTCCCCGTGATGTGGGTCTCTTGTATCCGGTTACCGATGTGGTTGATACATATATTTACCGTGGTATGACAAACGGCGATATTGGTGTGACGGCGGCAGTTGGTTTGTTCCAGTCCTTTGTGGGTATGGTTATGGTGTTGCTTACCAATTTGCTTGTCAAGAAAATCAATCCGGATAATGCGTTGTTTTAGGAGGAAGAGCTATTATGGAAAAAAGATTTTCTGCATCAAAAATATTATTACATGTGTTCTTTATACTGTTCTCGCTTTGCTTTTTGTTGCCGTTTCTGTTGGTAGTTTCGGTATCATTCACATCCGAGGCGGGAATCGAGGAATTTGGTTACAGACTGTTTCCGTCTGAGATATCCATGACGGGATACAGCTATGTTTTCGAAAATATGGATCAGATCATAGATTCATACATCGTTACAACAATTACATCGGTTTCTGCGACCATTCTGGGACTTATAGTTATGTCGATGATGGCGTATGCACTGTCCAGAAAAGATTTTGCTTATAAAAATGGTCTTACACTGTTTATCTTTATAACAATGATTTTCAGTGGCGGTCTTGTTCCCAGTTACATAGTAAATACACAGTATCTTGGTTTGGGAGACAACATTCTGGTTTACATTTTGCCTTGCCTTGCAAGTGCTTGGCACGTAGTAATTCTGAGAACATTCTTTAAGGAACTTCCCGATTCACTGGTAGAGTCGGCAAAACTTGATGGCGCAAGGGAGTTAACGATTCTGTTCAGAATTATTCTTCCCCTTTCGAAACCTGTTCTTGCGACAGTTGGTCTTCTGACACTTCTGTCAAGATGGAATGACTGGAACACAGCTCTTATTTATATAAGGACACCTCAGCTTTATTCATTGCAGTATCTCTTGCAAAGAATTCTGCGTGAGGTTGAGTTTGTAACAGCTCTTGCCAAAGATATGCCGGTGGGCGTTGACGTTTCTCAGACTTCAGAAATCCCCACCGAAAGTATGCGTTTTGCATTGGCAATTGTGGCGGCGGGACCAATGCTTGTTATATTCCCGTTCTTCCAGAAATATTTTGTCAGCGGTTTGACTGTTGGCGCAGTAAAAGGGTAAAAAATAAAAAAATATATATAATAAGGAAAGAGGTTGTAAATTATGAAAAGATGGACTGCATTTTTCATGTGTATGGTTCTTGTCCTGATGACTGTTGGTTGCGGCGGAAATCAAGGCGAAGGAGCAGGAGCTGACACTAGTGTGCCGGTTGAACTCAGATGGCTGATTGCCGGAAGCAATGAGCTTGAAGATGAACAGCTTGTTTTTGATGAATTCAACAAGCGTCTTGCTGAGTATCTTCCCAACACAACAGTCAAATTTGAAACAATTCCCTTCACTGACTATGGTGAAAAGTGGAAGCTTCTTGCGGCATCTCGTGAAAATTATGACTTGGTATGGAGTGGTTGGATGCTTGACTATCCCGCAGAAGTAGAGAGAGGTTCTTATGTCGAGCTTGACGGACTTCTTGAACAGTACGGTCAGGATATAAAGGCTGAACTTCCACAGTGGCTTCTTGACAGAAACCGTATTGATGGAAAGCTTTACAGTATTCCCAACTATCAGATGTCAGGTATTATCAATGGTATTTTTGTAAAAAAGGATGTTGCCGAAAAATATCTTGATATTGAAGCAGTTGAAAAGTTTGTTGCCAAGGAAAAGGGCTATACAGTTGAAGACTACAAGATTTTCGAAGACTTCCTGTCAAAAGCCAAGGCAAACGGTGAAATGGGCAAGGGTGTTGCATATAGTTTCTATGAAGAAATGATGCGTTGTCAGATCGGAAATCCCGGTGGCGAAATTGAGTGGATGAAAGGCGGAAGCAAGTGCTTTGTGAACTTTGGTGACGAGAGCAGAACGGTTTATGACATTTGCCTTGACCTTCCCGAAGCAGAAAAGTACTATGAAATTACAAATGACTGGTACAACAAAGGATATATGAGAAAGGATATTCTTTCAGTTCAGGACAAGAAAGAAGACATCGGCAAAGCGAACGGAAACATTCTCTGGTCTGGTCAGTGCTTTGAGGGTGCGGCAGAACAGTTCAAAGAACAGTATGGCTTTGAAGTTCTTGTGTTCCCCGAAAGATGTGCATACATTGATTCATCAGTGTCAAGTACAAACACTGCTATTGCGGCTACAAGCAAAAACCCCGAACGTGCAATGATGCTTCTCAATCTTATGAACAGCAAGAAGGGTAAGGATCTTTACAACCTTTTGGTTTATGGTATTGAAGGCGTTCATTACAACAAGGTGTCAGATACCCGCATTGAATGGCTTGGCGAAGAAGCTCCCGGCAGCAACACAGGCAACAAGTACGGATATCAGACTTGGGTTTTGGGTAATACATTCAATGCATATGAAACACAGTTTGATATTGAAGGGTGGAACGATTACATTCTAAACGATGTAAACGCAAATGCTGAAAAGTCAGTTCTTATGGGATTCACTTTGGACACAAAGCCTATTCAACTTGAACTTTCACAATACGCGTCAATCATGAAAGAATATGAATATCTTGAAACCGGTGCGGCGGCAGACTACAAAAAGCTTTTGAAAGAGCGTAATGACAAGCTCAAGGCTGCGGGCGGCGAAAAGATCAAAGACGAAATTCAGAAACAGATTAACGAATGGGTAAAAAACGTTAATCCCTGATTGAATTAAAGAAAAAATGAGAAAGGAGTGATTTGATTGCGAAGAATAACGGCACTGTTGTTGTCAGCAATAATCTGTTTGCTTATGTTTCCGGCCACAGTTACATTCGGCGCTCAGGTAACTGAATTTTACATAGCAAACGGAGCAACTGACGGCGACGGAAGTTTTGAAAAGCCTTTCGGAACATTTGAGGAAGCTCAGCTGGCAATTCGTGAAATAAAAGAAAAAGACGACTTGCCAAAAGGCGGAATTACTGTTTATGTACGAGGCGGAGAATATAATCTGACAAAGGGTATCAGTTTCGGTCCGGAAGATTCCGGTGAACTCGGTTGTCCGATTACATACTCCAATTATCGTAACGAAAAGGTTGTTCTGGTTGGCGGCGTTGAGATTGACGGCGGTGAATTTTCGGCTATAACCGATGAGGCAATTCTCAATCGTATTTTGACTGCTTCAGCACGTCCTCATATTGTGCAGTTTGATTTAAAGAGCATGGGAATCACAGATTACGGTGAGCTGAATTATCCCGGTGCATATCCAATGCCGTGGGTTGCAAATATGCCTCCGGCGCCGGAATTGTTTTTCAATGACAATCCGTTAACTTTGTCGCGTTATCCCAATGATGATTTTATGACGATTGATTCGGTTGTGAAGTTCGGTGCCAATGTTCGTAATTGGCAGGATGACCGAAAAAACACAACGGATTATGTTCCGGAAAACCGTCGTGACCCCAATGATAACTTTATTATCCGATATTCTGACCGACGTATTGACAGATGGGCTGGGGTTGAGGGTATCAAGCTCTATGGTTACTGGGTGTATGATTGGGCAGACACAACTGTTGATGTTAAGACAATTGACCCCGAAGCAAAAACAATTGCATCTGTTCAGCCGGCTTATTATCAGGTAAAAGAGGGTCAGAGATTTTATGCTTACAATCTTCTGGAAGAAATTGATGTTCCGGGTGAATATTATATTGACCGTTCAAACGGAATGCTTTATCTTTACCCACCGGAAGAACTTGAAGGTGCAAAGGTTCAACTTTCTTTGATTGAAGATAAGATATTTACATTTGACAATGCAAAGCATATAACAATTGACGGTTTTGAGATTACGGCAACAAGAAGCAACCCCTTTTATCTGAACAAAACAGAGGATATAAGTATTCTCAATTGTTCAATCAAAAACACAGCTGATGTATCGGTTTACGGCAGAGATTGTTACAGAACAACCGTCCGTGGCTGCAGCTTTGTGAATGTTGACGGCGGTGTTGATATTCAGGGCGGAGATATTCCCACTCTTACACACGGCGACAATATTATTGACAGCTGTTATTTCAGAAATTTTTCAAGAATAACAACGATGTATAATCCTGCGGCGATTGTCCGCGGCTGCGGAAACAAGATTTCACATAATGTAATGCATGATGCTCCGCATACTGCTGTTATGTTTGAAGGTCCTGAGCACATGGTGGAATATAATGAAATTTATGATGTTCTCAAGGAAAGCTCGGATGCGGCAGCCATATATGTGGGGTTTGAAGTTACGGCAAGAGGCAATATTGTGAGATATAATTATATTCACGATGTGTATGATACTGTTCATGACGGTGGTGGATATGGTCATGGTGTTTATCTTGATAACTGTCATTCGAGTGTGGATATTTTTGGTAATATTTTTGAAAACTTCAATTCACCTGCTGTTATGATAAACGGCGGAAGGAATAATAATATTCGCAACAATATTTTCATCAACTGCCCAAAAGCACTCTGGATGACAGATGCAGGTATCGGTATTGCGGCAGGTGAGTTTGCAACTCCTGAAAGCCGCTTCCCCAAGGAGTTGTCTCAACCTCATATCACAAGTGATGTATGGATGGCAAAATATCCCGAGGTTGCCGAGATGCCCTATGATGAAATGACACTTCCGAAATACAACGTTTATGCAAATAATGTTGAGGCGGCGTGCAACGGCAATACACTTGATGCAAATGCGGCAAGACTCACAACAATGAAGAATAATTATGTTATTAATGATGCTGACCCCGGATTTGTTAATATGAAGGGTGGCGACTATAACCTTCGTGAGGATGCTGCTGTATTTGAAAAGATTCCGGGATTTGTTCCCATAAAATTTGACAGCATCGGAACTTATACAGACAGCTCCGAAGACCAATTTGATTCCTGTATTGTTATGCTGACAGACAGCCCCAATGCAATGGTTTACGGCGAAAAACAGCAGATTGATGCAGAAGACATAAACGTGACAGCGAAGGTAGTTAATGGCAGAACCCTTATTCCAATTAGATTTGCTTCTGAAGCATTTGGTGCAATTGTGAAGTGGAATGAGGCGGAAAATAATGTTTCAGTTAAATATCGGGGAAATACTGTGATTTTTCCCATAGGTGAGAACAAATATTATAAAAACGGCGAGGAAATCTCAACGGAGATGGGAGCAATAATTGAACATGGCAGGGCGCTTGTTCCCCTGAGAATAGTTTGCGAGACCCTTTCTAAGCAGGTTTACTGGCAGCCTTCGGGCATAATTGCAATTTACTCAAACGAAGAAGATATAGAGGCAATTGAGGATGAGCGTATTGCAGAGGTAATAATAAATAATTTGAGGTGATAAATTATGAAAAAATTTATATCAATTATATTAACAATTGCAACTTTGGTTATGATGTTCAGTGTAGTATCTGTTTTTGCAGAAGATGCAGAGGCAGATTATGAAATAGCAGGAAATCTTTTTACAAACGGTGATTTTGAAGACGGATATGAAAACTGGTCAGGTCTCAACGGCGGTTGGACAATCGGAGGCGCACATTCGGGTCAGTATTCAATGACAGTTTCATGGGGTTCAGGACAAAAGTGCAATCAGAATGTAACTCTGGAAAAGAACAAGGTTTATTTGATGTCGGCTTGGTTCAAGATTCACGAAAATTCTACACTCGATGGTAGTGGTGCGACAGTTGCCTTCTATGCCACAAGTCAGGGAGAATCAAGTCTCCAGAAATGGAACAGCGATTTAAAGGTTCCTTTTTCAAAGGATGAATGGACACAGATGGTTTGGGCTGTGAGCACAAGTGGTATGACTCAGAACAGCGCAGTTTTTACTGTTGGTTTCAACGGTCAGTCAGGTGCAGTTGTTCTTGTTGATGACTTCTATATTGGCGAACCCGTGATTTCTGATATTGTTCTTTCAAATGTGACTTGCAGTATCTCAAGCTCACAGAACACAGGATTTATCTACGAATGGGATGAAGACAGCGTTGATATGGACTTTTCGGAAATTGATAATCTTGGCGGTTACAGCGAGCCTGTTTGCTATCCTGTTTTCATTAATCAGGTTGGAACAACAAATGAAATGCCCGCAATGGCAAACAGATGGAAAGACGTTACAGTAACTTTGAATCATACAGTACAGTCCACCGATGGCTTGAGAGGTATCAGCAAGTCTGACTCAAATCCTCGTTTTACTGTTACTATGGCACCCAACTTTACGGCAAGTGATATGAGACCCAATGTTCCCAACTTTACTGTTACTCTGACTTATGGTGATCTTTCAAAGGATATCAAGTTCACAAGCAAGTATTCATCACATAAGGTATCTCTTACAGAGGCAAACGGAACAGTTATTGACGAGGACGATGCTCTTACAAATGGCACATGGACTCCCACATACAAGTTCTACAACAAGGATATGGGTTGGGTCAGATATATGGCAATTTCTGTTCTTTATGAAAATGGAGTAATGAAGGATTTTGTAGTTACAAAAGATATTATTAAAGATGCAAGCAGAAAATCAAATGCACTTCTGACAACAGCAGCAGCCGATTCTCTGACTGTTACAAATGCTGAAAACAGCTGCATCAAGACTTTTGTATGGCGTCAGGGCAACGGAACATCAGCTCCTGTTTGGCAGATGGAACCCCTGTTTGAGGCTAACGTTATAGACTAAAAAAACAAGATGCCGGAGGGTATATTTTATGAAAAAGATAATTTCGTTGTTAATTGGATTATTGATGATTTGGCAGTTATGCCCTGCGGTATATGCGGCAGGTTCGGTGACACTTTATGTGTCACCGGGCGCTGTTGGCGGCAATGGTAGTTTTGAAAAACCATATGGAACAATTATGGAGGCAAAAACGGCAATCAGAAGCATCAGCAAAACGGCAAATACAGGAATCACCGTATATCTCCGAGGTGGCGAATACCGTCTCACATCACCTGTTGAAATGACAAACCGTGATTCGGGAACAGCCACTTGCCCCATAACTTATACAAATTATAATGATGAGAAGGTTGTTGTCAAAGGTAGTGTTCCTCTTGACACAAGCAAATTTACGGAAATAACGAATCAGGATGCGTCAAATAGGCTTGATGCATCTGTTCGGGACAAGGTTGTTCAGCTTGATTTGTCAACTGCCGGAGTGACAAGAGCAGACTATGGTGAGCTTGCTTACCCCGGAATGTATCAAACTGTTGGAAATCCTGCTTCAACCGAATTGTTCTCAGATGGCGAGGCAATGACCCTTGCACGTTATCCCAATGAGGGATATATTGATATTGATAATGTTGTGAGTGTGGACACAAACTCATTTACTTTGGGTTACGGCAGCGAACATTCTGCAAGAATGGACAGATGGGTTGCTGCAAAGGATGCAAAGCTGTACGGATTCTGGATGTGGAACTGGGCAGACCAGACTATTGACATTGCATCAGTGGATGCGGCAAACAACACAATCACAACAAAACAGAACAGCTATTATTCTGTTGCGGAGGGCGAAAACCGCAGATATTATGCCTATAATTTACTCGAAGAAATTGATATTCCGGGAGAGTATTATATTGACAGAGAAAGCAATATACTTTACTTTTATCCCACGGAAAATTACAAAGAAAATCCCATGAGCTTGTCAGTTATGAGAAATGCACTTTTTGTAATGACAAGCGTGAAATATGTTAACATAAAAGGTCTTTATATGACCGAAAACCGCAATCAGGCTGTCCGAATGGTCAGCAGTGCATCGGGTGACTGTGAAAACTGTCATGTGACCGATTGTACGGTAACCTATACATCTGCTCAGAACGGAAGCTCCGCAATGCTGATTACGGGTAAAAATAACGGAGTAGAAAACTGTAATTTTGAAAACGTTGACGGCGGAGTGGAAGTCAGAGGCGGCGACAAATCAACCCTTACTCATGGCGGAAATTATGTGAAGAACTGTCGTTTCAACAATTTTTCAACAAAAAAACGAACATATAATCCTGCAATACTTATCAGAGGCACAGGAAATACTGCCTCAAATAACCTTATTGAAAACGCTCCACATAATGCAATTATGTTTGAGGGCACAGAACATACAGTTGAATACAACGAGATTTCTAATGTATTGACAGAAACAACTGACGCAGGTGCAATTTACTGCGGTGCGGATGTTACGGCAAGAGGAAATGTTGTGAGATATAATTATATTCACGATATTGAGGATATTTTTGCTACATCGATTGATACCACATGGTGTCACGGTGTTTATCTTGATGATAATTTTTGCAGTGCGGATATCTATGGGAATGTATTCAAGAATATAGCCGGATACGGAGTGTTTATTGGAGGAGGAAGAGATAATCTCATCTCTAATAATGTATTTTTAAACTGTACCCGTGGTACGGTTTATATTGACCAGCGAGGTGAGTGGGAAACGGGCGAAGGTGAGGGCTTTACCGAAAACGGAAAGTTCATAAAACAGCTCCGTGACGCGGCAATTGACAATGATTTGTGGCGCACGGAATACAAAGAAGTTTTTGATATGTTGGCAGAATTCGGAAACGGAACCATTGAGATTTCCTATCCGAAGAACAATTTGGTTGAAAATAATGTTTATGTGTTATCGGGTGCAGAGTTTTATAAGCCCTTGGCTCTGAAATACGGTACATTAAAAAATAACTTGACATATAGTGTAAATCCGGGTTTTGTCTCGGATTCGGATTTCAATCTAACAGACGAGGCGCAAATAAAAAAAGATAATTCGGATTTTGTGGCGATTCCGTTTTTGAAAATTGGCTACAAACCTGTTGTGAAGGATATTATTTTTGCGGGAACAAGGTACAATAAGCCCGGAAATTCATATCACCGGGACGGAGCAACTCTTGATGCCGCAACAAACAGTTCATTTATGGAGGAGAGTTATTCTCTGAAACTTATTGAAAAACTCGGCGCGGAAGAAGTTGAACGTGATTTGACAACGCAGGAGCTTGAATATAATCTTGCGTGGACTTTCCCTGAGGTGCTCATTAAGCTCAATAACAGTGAAGCAAAGAGTCCCACAACAGAAGCAGAGAAGGTTAATCTGAGATATATACATATTCAGGATGACGGAAATCTTTATCTTTCGTATAACCGCCGTGAAGGTGCAATGGTAAAAAACTTTAAAATCGGAGTTTCCTATGTTGAAAACGGGGTGGCGAAATTTGAAAAGGATTTTGTCTTTGACGTAATCATGAGACGTTTTGAACCTTCACTTACGAGCGGTAATATTACCCTCAATGAAGGAGACAGCCTGAAAAACGGACAGTGGATTCCTCAGATTGCTGTGAAAAATCAGGATATTACATTCCGTGGCTTTTATGCAGCGGCACTGTATAAAAAATTGGCAGACGGCTCATTGGTGTTGAGGGATATTACTTATAATTCAAGCCCAATGACCCTTGAAAAAACAAACGACATTATTACTTTTGATAAAACCTTGAATGTGACAAACAACGATTCAGATGTAATAAAGTTTTTTGCATGGAGTTATTCCAACAACGACAAAAATGCAAATTACAAGCCACTCAGAGATGAGATTGTATTTGATTAATTATATATGAGTTTTATGGAGGGATAAAAAAATGAAAAGACTTATTGCGATTTTTTGCATCATATGCATTTTGCTGACTTCGGTGAATGTGGTGTTTGCCGAGGACGGTCAGGAAAATACCGTAAGCGGTAACATTTTTCTGAACCCCGGTTTTGAGGATTCATCGTCAAGCCCGGTGCCGTGGACAAAAAATAACGGTATTGCAACTAACGTGAAAAGAAGCGGAAACAACAGCCTGCTTCTTAACATTGGTTCCGCTCCTGACAAGTGTGAACAAACGGTTATGCTTCAGCCGGGGAAGACTTATGTTTGGTCAGTGTGGGTGAAGGCTGATAGTGCAGATTCAACTATAACTCTGTGGGAGGTTGGTGATGCAAATCTCTTTGAACATAACTGGATAACGGTGAGCAGCAACAATCCCAATACTGAAGACGGATGGACAGAGCTTAAACAGGTATTCACAACACCATTGGGCTGGAGTGCTGAAAAGGAATACAAAATGGCGTTTCTGTGTCAGAATGCAGGAACAAGTATATATGTTGATGACTGTTATCTTGGTATACTCGCTGTGAATGATATTGAAATTCTCGGTCAAGAAAAACTGTATATTCCCCAAAACGGCGAAAATACAACAAAATATACAGCCAAGCTCCTTGATCAGTTTGGAACAGCTGTAGATGGTGGCACGGTGGAGTGGTCGCTTTATGGTGAGCATGATGGGGTGACAATTGATTCGCAATCAGGTGTGCTTACCGTATCGTCTTTTGCAGCTGAGGGTGTTGTTACGATTCTTGTAACCGCTGACGGTGTTCAGAAGACACTGGACGTTACACTTGAAAATGAATCCGAAATTCCCATTACTGATGAAAATCTTTTTTCTGACTGTGGCTTTGAAAACGGAGCAACAGGTTGGGAGGCGTATAACTCTATTACGGATGCCATTGCAAAGGCAGGGAACAAGTCGGCCTATGTTGCAATTGGTTCTGCATCTCAAAAGGTCAGACAAACTGTAAATTTACAAAAAGATAAGATTTATATCGTATCGGGATATGTTTTTCCTGAAGACGGACATGAAGGAAATACAGTTCAAATTTATGCAGAAAGCAGATGTAATGACCGACTTGAAAAATATCAGGACAGCCAGACGGTAAATGCTGTTTTAGATGAGTCAAGCTGGAAACAAGCAACACGTATGTATTCAACAAAGAACTGGAGTAGTTCGGGTGATGCAGCATTTGGTGTTCTTTCCGAAAGGACAAATTTTTATGTCGACGAAATGTATCTGGGCGAGCTTGTTCTCAAAGAGATTAAAATTTCGGGGAATGAAGAATTCCCAATTCCATTCAGTGGCACAAGCAGAGCTACTTATAAAGCAGAGCTTCTGAATCAGCTTGAAAACAATATGGGCTTGAGCGGAGAGACTGTTACATGGTCTCTTGAAAACGAATATGACGGAGTATCAATTGACAGTGCAACGGGAGTGCTTCAGGTGGATTCTTCGGTTTCTGAGGGAGTTGTTAATATTCAGGCTTCGTGTGTGCCTGAATTCAATACACAGGGCGAAGTTATGGGAACATATTCGGTTATGTTAACAAAAGAACCCCTTACAGCTGATGTTGTCAAGAAGAATATGTTTACAAACGGCGGTTTTGAAAACGGTATTTCGGGCTGGAGTGGCGTTAGTGAGGTTTCGGAAGATAAGTTTTTTGAGGGTTCAAAAAGTGGTAAACTTGTTTACGGAAAATCAACTTCAATAAAGGCGAACCAGACTGTTACCCTTGAACCCAATGCGGTTTATATTATGTATGCTCAGGTTCGCGGTGAAGAAGGAAATAACGGAATTGCTCTTCAGTTGTATGCTGAAAACAGAAGCTCAAATTCCGCTCTAACGTCAAATTCTTCTGATTCAGGCTATAATAAAAATGCAACGGTTGTTGAAAACGACTGGACACAGGCGGTTAGAATTTATAAAACAGATTTATGGACCGAGTCGGGAGATGTTTCCTTTGGTGCACTTTCCAGTGATAATCTGATATGTTATATTGATGATTTTTATGTGGGCCGACTTGTTATTGATTCTTTTGGAATCCGTGGTTATGATTCTGTTCAGATTCCAAAGGGAAATAATGTTTCAAAGGCAACATATACAGCAACTCTCACAAATCAGGCAGGAACAACGATGGGCGTTGGTGCAGAGAGAGTTATCTGGGAACTGGGCGAAGAGTATGATGGTGTATCAATTGATGCAAACACAGGCATTCTTTCGGTTACGTCGGAGGCGCCTGCAGGTGCTGTCAAGGTTAGAGCTACGTGTTACCCTTCGTTTAATACCGACGTTTTGTCAAAACTTTATGAAGATAAAACGGTTATGCTTACGTCGGACGCAGGTCCTGAACCTGTTATCAAAGGTCTCAAGGTGGTTGGAGCAGTAGAAGCCAACGCTGTTCTGACAGCAAGCTACAGATTCTATCAGAAGGACGGCAATGAGGATGCCAGCGAATATCAATGGTACCGTGCATTGTCGGCTGACGGTGAATATACCAAAATTGAAGGGGCTAACGGCGCTTCATATATTGTTGGTTCTGAGGAAGACGGATATGTATTTGCGGTTGAGATAACGCCCAAGGATAATCGGGGTAATGTGGGCGAACCTGTGATGAGTTTGCCTGCAGTGAAGCCAACTGCTCCCATCGCTCAAATCGTGTCGGTTGAAGGCAAGGCTTATGAGGGCGCTACGGTTGCCGCAAGATATGATTTTTACGATGCAAATGGCGATGAAGAAGGCGAAACTGAGTTCTGTTGGTACCGTGGAGAAGATGAAGACAGTCTTGAATTGATTCCCGGTGCAGAGGGCAAGGAATATACTCTCACGCGTGAGGATTCAGGCAAATATATTGCGGTTGGAATCACCGCTGTATCAAGGGTGGCACCCTATAAGAATGATGAAGGGGTAATAAGTGAGTGCGTATACGGTCCTGTTGCTCCTGTTGCAACAAAGGTTTCGATAAAGGGTGATGTCACCGAGGGTGAAACTGTTGTCGCAGAATATACCTACACACATCCCTACGGCTTACCTGAAAATGAAACAAAATTCAAATGGATTATGGATGGTAATACAGTTGGAACAGGCGCTTCGTATCAGATACCGTCAGGGGCTGCAGGCGGCAGACTTGTTCTGGAAGTTACGGCAGGTTGCAAATTTGCTCCCCACTACGGAGAAGCGGTTGAAAGCAAAACTGTTTCCATTGCAAAACGCAAGAGCAGCTGGGGATCAACGGTTTCAGGCGGTTCAGGTGGTTCAGGCGGTTTCGGTGGCGGAGGCTCATCAATGGGAACAAACAATTCCGGAATGAATAGCGGAATTGTTGTTCAGCCGACTTCACGCTTTTCGGATACGACAAATCACTGGGCAAAAAATGAAATTGAAAAAATGGCTGATGCCGGAGTGGTTTCAGGTGTCGGCGGCGGAATTTTTGAGCCTGACCGTACAGTAAGCAGAGCAGAGTTCGTTGCAATGATTTCGCGTGTACTTGAATTGTCAAATGATGATGAAACTGCGGTATTCACCGATGTGAACAGTGCTGACTGGTATTTTGATGCAGTTCAGGCGGCGTATAAAGCTGAAGTTATCAATGGCTATGGCGATGAGTTCAGACCTCTGGCAACAATCACAAGAGAAGAAGCGGCAAAGGTTATTGTGAACGTATATGAAAAATACATAGGTGAAGCACAAAAAGGCAATATTACCTTTGGGGATAAGGAACAAATCAGTGATTGGGCACTGGATGCGGTAGAAAAAGCTGTGGGTAGTTCTCTTTTGAATGGGGACGACGCCAATCTGATAAAACCTCAAGGCAATTTAAGCCGAGCCGAGGCGGCATGTGTTCTGTATAGGTTATACAATATTTTGAATGGAGGTGTCGGAAAATGAAAAAGATAAAGGGAATTTTTGCAGGAATAATCTCTGTTGTGCTGATTTTGAACTGTATGTGTGTTTTTTCGGCTGAAGAGGTTGAAAGTGTCAACTCTCATAAACATTCACTGGAAATTCTGTCTGCCCTGGGTATTGTTGAGGGAGATGTTGAAGCTTTTGATGAAAGTGAAAACATTACACGTGCAGAATATGTTCAGTACATAGTGAAGTTGCTTGGAGTAACCGAAACACTCGGTATTTCAGAAGGTTCTATGCCGTTTTCCGATGTTCCCCTTGCATACTGGGCGGCACCGTATATTGCTTATGCAAATAGTGTTGGATTGATTTCGGGTTACCAGAACGGAGAGTTTGGTCCCGAAGACTGGCTTACTTATGAGCAGGCAATTAAAATTGTTCTTGCGGCAATAGGACATACCGAAAAAAATACTTATTTCACAGGTTATCCTCACAGCTATGTTCAATTTGCGGACAAATTGGGGTTGCTCGACAATGTGAACGGGTCAATTGGCGCAGAAATAAAAAAAGGTGATGCCATTGAACTTATATACAATGCTTTGGAAAGTGAAATTGTTATTCAATATGGATTTGGCAGTGAAAATAAGTATAAAACAGATGGTACCACCTTGCTTGAAGGTTATTGGGATATAAAAAAGGTTGAAGGTGTGTTTAATGCCGATGAATATAGAAATGCATACGGTGATTCTTTACCCTCTGCGGGTATGATTGAAATTGACAGAGTTGCGTATTATGTGGGTGACTTGACAATTGATGGCAGCCTTTTGTTCAAAAATGTGACGGCGTATGTGAAAATGGATAATAAAACCTCAAAGGGAAAACTTGTTTATATGGAACAGGGTGATGATGGTGAGTGCATAGAGCTTTTGGGGGATTATGTGGACAGCAAAACCGATAGGGATGCCGTTCGCTATTATGAAGGTCAAAAGTTAAAATCTGCACGGCTTTCGGAAAATGCAAGCGTATTGAAGAATGGTCGTTATTATAAGAGTGTTCAGGAATTGAATGCTGACGATTTGGTTTCGGCAGAGGCAGAAATCTTTATGTATGATAATGACGATGATGGAGTTTTTGAGATTTTGAACATAAAGAAGGCCGAAACGTTTGTTGTAGACCGTGTTGACACCAAAAACGGAGTTATTTTCCTTAAATATGAAATGACCTTCAATGGTAATAACTATATTGAACTTGAGCCACAGATGACGGATCAGGTCATCACCATGACAAAGGACGGTCAGGCAATTGATGCAACTGCTCTCAAGGAATGGAACGTTCTTGATATATATCAGACGGCGGGCGGTATGCTGATAGAAATCTTTGTGACCGATAATCAGATCGATGGTATTGTGACACGTACTTCGGATGACGGACTCTTGATTGGTGAGACGGTATACAAGATGACAGAGGCATATGAAAATGCAATTTTGAAGGGTAGTTCCGATGTTATCACCCCGGAAATCGGTAAAGAGCTGACCTTCTACCTTAATCAGAAGGGTATGATTGCCGCAGTATCAATGAGCGGAAGCGGTGAAATTCTTTATGCTTATATGGTTAATGCAGGCGGTGAAATCAAGAACTTTGTCTCTGATGCGAGGGTAAAGCTTTTTAACCAGGAAGGTGAGATGCTTATTCTGAATGTTGCCGAGAAGATAACCCTGAACGGCAAAAAAGGCGTTGAACATAATGAGTTTTTGGACTATATTAAAACGACTTCTTATGGAAAGCAGTGTGTTGTGAAGTATAGCATCAACAAGGCAGGTGAATTGAATTATCTTGACACTCCCGATGAAAATGTGGGTTCGGGCACATCTGATGAAGAAAATCTTCAGTTCCTGACCACCTGGGACGGCGAGCTTGACTGGACGGCAGGCTATAATTTGGAAAATACAAGGTTCCGTCTGACGGACAAAACCGTTATTTTCAGTTTGCCGGCAGAAATTGAGAACGACAAGGGCTACCGTGTTATCAAAAACTCGGATATTTCAGTAAGTGCAGACCACGGAACTCCTGCCAAGTTTGATTTGTATGATGCAAATGAGGTATACCGTGTTGGTGCGGCTGTTTATTATGGCGGTGGTAGTGGTCTTGCTGCAAAGTATACAGGTAATCTTATTATTGTAAAAGAAGTTATAAAAATCCTTGACGATGAGGGTGAAGTGCGTACTCAGGTTCTGGGACTTGAAACAGTTTCCATTCGTGCAGGTGAAGGTTACACAAGAGAGATGACCTTGCTCGAAGAGGAGCCGGGAATATTTGACGGCCTCACGACAGGCAGTGTTTTCCTTTATAAGTTGAATGCTGATGGCGAAGTGACGGAGATAAGACATGACTATTCGCCTGACAAGAACAGTGAATTCTTCTGTACGAATGATGACAGCATTCAAAGTGGCGGATATTGCTACGGCAGAGTGAAGGAAATTTCTTATAAGGATAAGATGATATTGGTGGATGCAGGTGCAGATGGTGAATTTTCGTTCATGCTCCGTGCTGTTGCGACCTACGACGAGGCGGAAGGTACGGTTGTTGCTGCGCCTTTCGAGGAAATCAAAATAGGCGATATAGTTTATCTTGAGGGCTCATATTCTCACCCGGGTATTACAATGATTCACAGATATAAAGATTAGTGATAACGACAAAAAGGCAGCTGGAGGCAGGTATTGCCTTCAGCACATCTGTTTTGACAGGAAATTATGTTGAAATTTGATATATAAACAATAATATTTGTTATTGAATTTTAAGCTGAATTTCTGTATGCTTGAATTAGTTTATAAGTATTTTCGAGGTGAGTGTTTATGAATACTTTTGTTAAAGATAAGGTCAGAGTAACGGTAAACAATTTGCTTGCTCAGGCAACCGAAAGCTCGCTTGCTGTGCCTGAATTGTTATATACGGAGTGTGGCTACAAATCCAAGGCTCTGCTTCCGGTTGTTGACGGCACATGGAAGAATTTTGGCAGAAATGACAGAGTTGGAGGTGTTGACAAACATTTTTGGTTCAGTGCAAAGTTCAAAGCTCCTGAATGTCTTTCAAATCAACAGGTCGTTTTTGAGATAACAACCGGTAAAGAGGGCGAATGGGATGCAACAAACCCCCAGGGGATTCTTTATCTCAACGGTGAGCTTATACATGGTCTTGACATAAATCACCGTCAGGCAGAGCTTGAACCGTCAAAAGATTATGAAATGCTTCTTTATTTTTATACGGGAATGGAAGAAGCTTTGGTTGATGTGAAAATAAATCTTTGTGTTCTTAATACGGCTTTGCTTGAGCTTTATTATGATATGAAGGTGGCATATGATGCCGCAATGTGTTTTGATGAAGAATCTTATGTGCATATAAAAACCTTGAAGCACCTTGAACAGGCGTGCAATATTATTGATTTCAGAAGCATATATAGTGCTGAATACTTTGAGAGTATTGACCGTGCACGAAAATATCTGAAGGAAGAATATTACGAAAAGGAATGTGGTGCGTCCGATGCTGTTGTGAGCTGTGTGGGTCACACGCATATTGATGTCGCATGGCTCTGGACCTTGGAACAAACACGTGAAAAAACAATCAGAAGTTTTTCAACGGTTCTGGATTTGATGGAGAAATATCCCGAATATGTTTTTATGTCGTCACAGCCACAGCTTTATGAGTATTTGAAGGAAGAAGAACCTGAACTTTATGAAAAACTGAAAGAACGTGTGAAAGAAGGAAGATGGGAAGTTGAAGGTGCAATGTGGCTTGAAGCTGACTGTAATCTTTCGTCGGGCGAAAGTCTGATACGTCAGGTTATGCACGGCAAGCGCTTTATGAAAGAGGAATTTGGTGTTGACAGCAATATTCTCTGGCTTCCCGATGTGTTCGGTTATTCAGCGGCTTTGCCCCAGATATTAAAAAAATCAGGGGTGGATAAGTTTGTTACTTCAAAAATAAGCTGGAATGAAACCAATGTTTTGCCCTATGATAGTTTTATCTGGGAGGGTGTTGACGGAACGGAAATATTTACATATTTTATGACAGCACAGAACCATGACGACAAAACAAGTCAGGCAACTTATATCGGGCATATCACGCCAAGTATGGTGCTTGGAACATGGAACCGCTATCAGCAAAAGGAATATAATAACGAAACGCTGATAACCTTCGGTTATGGTGACGG
>JAZRMZ010000160.1:0-16258 GCA_045647905.1 Clostridia bacterium | reverse complement strand
GACAGTGAATTTCAGGCAATTATGGCAATCAGAGGAAAAATCCTCAATTGTTTGAAGGCGGATTATGACAGAATTTTCAAAAGTGACGTTATTGTTGATTTGCTGAAGGTTCTTGGCTGTGGTGTTGAGATTAATGCAAAGCAGAACAAGGAGCTCAGCTCCTTTGACATAAACAATCTCCGATGGAACAAGGTTATAATCTGTACCGATGCGGATGTGGACGGATTCCAGATTAGGACACTTGTTCTGACCATGCTGTATCGGCTTACGCCCACATTGATTAATGAGGGATATGTTTATATTGCCGAATCTCCCCTTTATGAAATCACCTGCAAGGATAAAACGTATTTTGCCTTTGACGAAAAGGAGAAAACCGATATTCTTGCAAAACTTGAGGGCAAGAAATTCACAATTCAGCGAAGCAAGGGACTTGGTGAAAACCAGCCTGAAATGATGTGGGAAACAACAATGAATCCCGAAACACGTCGCCTGATCAAGGTTATGCCCGAAGATGTTGAAAGAACAAAGGAAGTTTTTGAGCTTCTGCTTGGTGATAATCTTGCAGGCAGAAAAGAACATATTGCCGAACACGGACATGAGTATATTGATTTGATTGATGTAATGTAAGAATTAGTTGAGGAGGAAAAAAGATTGGCTAAAAATCCAATTATCGAACTTCAGAATATAACCGAAACTCTTGAAACCAACTATATGCCTTATGCAATGAGTGTTATTGTTTCAAGAGCTATTCCCGAAATTGACGGCTTCAAGCCTGCCCACAGAAAGCTCCTTTACACCATGTATAAAATGGGCTTGATTGGCGGCGGACGAACAAAGTCTGCAAATGTTGTGGGGCAGACAATGAAGCTGAATCCCCACGGCGATGCGGCGATTTATGAAACCATGGTTCGTCTCACCGAAGGTCATCAGGCGCTTTTGCACCCTCTTGTGGATTCAAAGGGTAACTTCGGACGTCAGTATTCACGTGATATGGCTTATGCGGCATCACGTTATACTGAGGTAAAGCTGTCAAAAATATGCGGCGAAGTGTTTAAGGATATTGACAAAGAGACCGTTGACCTTGTTGACAACTATGACGGAACAATGCAGGAGCCAACCTTGCTTCCTGTGAGCTTTCCCAACATTCTTGTGAATCCCAATCAGGGAATTGCTGTTGGTATGGCGTCAAATATATGCAGCTTCAATCTGAACGAAATTTGTGAAGCTACAATCAATATGATGAAGAATCCTGACGGTGATATTATGGAGGTTTTGAAAGCTCCTGATTTTTCAACCGGCGGTGAGATTATTTTTGAAGAATCTGTTATGCGTGAAATTTATGAAACGGGCAGAGGTTCATTCAAAATCCGTGCCAAATATGAGTATGACAAAAAAGAACATTGTATTGACATAAAGGAGATTCCGTACACCACAACAATCGAAGCGATAATTGAAAAGATTATTGAATTAATCAAGGCAGGAAAGCTAAAGGAAATTTCCGACATCCGTGATGAAACCGACCTGAAGGGTCTGAAAATCACAATCGACATCAAGCGAGGAACAGACCCCGACAAGCTCATGGCAAAGCTGTTCAAAATGACGCCTTTGCAGGACAGCTTTGGCTGTAACTTCAATATTCTTGTTGAAGGTTCGCCCATGGTTCTGGGGGTTAAGGATATAATCAGCGAATGGCTGAGATTCAGAAAGAGCTGTATCAAGCGTGGAATACGTTATGATATTGATAAAAAGAGTGCAAAGCTCCATCTGCTGAGAGGTCTTGAAAAGATTCTTCTTGACATAGACAAGGCAATCAAAATTGTTCGTGAAACTGATGAAGATGCAATGGTTGTACCAAACTTGATGGAGGGCTTCGGTATTGATGAAATTCAGGCGGAATTTGTTGCCGAGATTAAGCTCCGTAATCTTAACAAAGAATACATTCTGAAGCGTACTGCCGAAATCAAGGAACTGGAAGACGAAATTGCCGAACTGAAGGACACTCTTGAAAAGAATAAGAAAATTGAAAAGATAATTGAAAAGCAACTGAAGGAAATTATCAAAAAGTATGGTATTGAACGCAAAAGTACCATTGTTTATGATGCGGAGAATGATGCATCGGAGCCGGTTGAAGAAATTGAAAACTATCCGGTTATGATGTTTATCACAAAGGATGGCTATGTGAAAAAGATTTCGCATCAGGCACTCAGAACCAGCGGTGAACAAAAGGTCAAGGAGAACGATGCCATTATTCAGTGCGTTGACACGGATAATCTTGCGGAGGTTCTTGTGTTTTCAAGTTCGGGTGAAGTGTATAAAACCCGTGGCTATGAAATTCCCGATACAAAAGCCAGCTTGCTTGGTGAATATATGCCCAATCTTTTGTCCATGGGCGAGGGTGAACGTGTCGTGGGCATTGTTGTGACCAACAGCGAATATAAGGGCAACATTCTGTTCTGTTTTGAAAACGGCAAAATGGCAAAGGTTGACATAAAGGGTTATGAAACCAAGCAGAACAGAAAGAAGCTGATTAATGCATATTCAACGGTTTCGCCTCTTGTGAAGATTCTCTACCTGACAGAGGAGGCCGAACTTGTGGCAATCAGCAATACGGGAAAGGCTCTTGTGTTCAAGTCGGAACAGATTGCCCTGAAGACCACCAAAAACTCACAGGGCGTAAACGTTATGCTTCCCACCAAAAACAGCAAGCTTGCCGACGTAAAGCGGCTTGAAGAGTCGGGTATAAAGGATGTGAAGCATTACCGCACAAAAAATATTCCTGCCAAGGGAGCGGTTCTCCGTCCGGAGGATACTGAGGATGAACAACTGACGTTATTTTAATTTGAAGGGTGCTGTTGTATTATGCAACAGCACCCTTTGATATTTACGAAAATTGTGTTATATGACCTTGTTCTATTTGGTTCAGTACGAAAGATTGCTGCTTTTTTGCGATTTGGCAGAGACGCCGTATTTCTTTTTGAAAACACGGCTGAAGTAGTTATAGTCTGAAAAGCCGCATCTGGCTGAAATTTCGCTTATTGACAAATCTGTGTCCGTTAACAGTTTTTTTGCATTTTCAAGCTGTTTGTTTCTTATAAAAGCGGCAACACCCTGACCTGTTTTTATGCGAAAGGTGTTATAAAGGGCGGTGCGGCTCAAATTCAGATACTCACAAAGACTTTCAACGCTCACGGTATCAAGGTGTGTGTTTATATATTTTTCGCATTCAATCATTGTTCGATCGTGCTCGGGAATGAGCATCTCGTTGAGGAGAATGTAGCTTATGCACGCCTCAAAAATTTTTGCGGATGCCATTATGTCATCATAGCTTTTCAGTTTTATTGATTTTGATGTCTTTAAAAAGGCTTTTTCCTCAAGCCCGTGTTCACGGCATATGTTTGTTATGTTTTGCAAAAGTGCTTCTTTTGACGGCAAATCAGAAATCTGTCCGAACATTATGTAGCCCAGAACCTTGCCGTTTTGTTTGAGGGGCGCACAGCCTTCAACAAGACCTGCGTGGCAGGTGTAAATCATAAGCCGACCTGCTTTTTTACACTCATTAAAGATGCTGATGTCATTTTTAGCACATTCTTTTGCTGTATGCGGAAAACTCTTCATTTTTCTGCAGAAGGCACAGTCTTTTGCTGGGTAGGAATGAATAATGTTTCGTTCTTCGTCAAAAATTATAATTTTAATTCCTGTCAGTGAATAAAACGCTTGCATAATATCGTTGAGCTTTTCAAAATTAATTTTTAATTCCATAAAAAATATTCCGACTTTCTGTACAAATTTACAAATTTTCAAACATATTTATCTTTCATTATAACAGAAAAAGAAATATAATCAAGATATAAATAAAAAAGGAGTGTAATTTTATGAAAAAACAGACCTTTGCTTTGTATTTCGGAAACCGTGGCTTTATGCCTGCGGGATTGATTGAAGGTGCAAGAGAGGATATGGTGAAAGCCGTAACCGACGCAGGATATGACTATATAATGATGGATAAGGATGCAACACGCTATGGCGCTGTTGAAACCCGTGGCGAGGGCAGACTTTATGCAAAGTGGCTTAAATCCCATGAGGGTGAATATGACGGTGTTATTCTTTGTATGCCCATCTTTGTTGATGAAAACGGTGCAATTGCGGCACTTCAGGATGCGGGTGTTCCTATTCTGATGCAGGCGTATCCCGATGAAATCGGAAAAATGGATTTTCAGCACAGAAGAGATGCATATTGCGGAAAGTTTTCTGTTACCGATGTTTTTGAACAGTATAAAGTTCCCTATACCGTTATGACACCTCACGTTGTTCATCCCCTTACCCCTGAATTTGCACAGAACCTCCATGATTTTGCAGGTGTTTGCCATGTTGTAAACGGTATGAAGCGTTTCACAATCGGCTGTATCGGTGCAAGAACAACAGCGTTCAAGACGGTGCGTTTTGACGAGCTTACAATGCAACGCCACGGAATTAATGTTGAGAGCTTTGACCTTTCGGAGCTTTTTGAATTTGTTCGTGCAAAGGCTGATGATGATGCAAAGGTGATTGCAAAAAAGGCTGTTCTTGAAAATTATACAGATTTTTCAAATGTACCTGAAGATAAAAAGATTATGCTTTCAAAAATCAGCGTTGTGATTGATGAATACATAGAAGAATATCATCTGGATGCAATTGCTCTCCGTTGCTGGAACGAAATGGAAACCTATCTGAGAGTTTGTCCCTGCGTTCTCATTTCGGAGCTCAATGACAGAGGCATTACTGCATCATGCGAAATTGATATGTGCAGTGCAATTACCATGCGTGCTCTGGCACTGGCAACTGAGGGTCCTGCGGCGTGCCTTGACTGGAACAACAACTATGGCGACGATCCTGACAAGGTGATTCTTTTTCATTGCGGTTCAACAGCACAGAAACTTATGGCGGCAAAGGGAACAGTTACATCTCACAAGATGTTTGACAAGGGTGACCCCGGAAGCGGTTGGGGAACAAATGAAGGCAGAATCGGGGCATTCCCAATGACCTTCTCAAACTGCAAAACCGAAGACGGAAAGATTACTATTTATTTCAGCGAAGGTGAGTTCACCGAAGATGTAATTGAAAAAGAATTCTTTGGTTGCGGCGGTGTTGCAAAAATTGACGATCTCCAGAAGAAATTAATAAAGCTTGCAAGAGGCGGATTCAAGCATCACACAACCGTTGCAAACGGTCATGTGAAGGCAATTTTGGAAGAAGCATTCAAATATTATCTTGGCTATGATGTTGTAAGCATTGAGGTGTAAAATATGATTATTGGTGGACTTGATGTTGGAACAACAGGCTGTAAGCTGTCGGTTTATGATGACAAAGGCGGTTTTGTGTACAATTCCTATAAAGAATATGAGGTAAGCAGAACAAGCGGCGAGCATGAAATTGATGCACAGAATATTTTTGATGCAGTTTGCCAAGTGCTGATGGATGTTGCACAAAAATATGAGATTGAGGCAATGGGGGTCACAACCTTTGGTGAGACCTTTACGGTGCTTGATGCGGATGACAATGTTCTGCTTCCGTCAATGCTGTATACCGACCAAAGAGGCGGTGAGGAATGCAGAGAACTTTGTGAGGCTTTGGGTGAAAAGCGACTTACATATATTTCGGGCGTAAAACCCCATCAGATGTACAGTCTTCCAAAAATAATGTGGATAAAGAAAAACCGTCCCGAAATTTTTGCAAAGGCAAAACGCATTCTGCTTATGGAGGATTATATTGTTTATAAGCTGACGGGCAATGCGGTTATAGATTATTCCCTTGCGGCAAGAACAATGGCGTTGGATATTCGGGAAAAGTGCTGGAGTGATGAAATTTTCGATGCCGCAGGCATAGACAAAAATCTTTTGTCAAAGCCTGTTCCCGCATTCAATGTTGCAGGTGAAATTAAACCTGAAATTGCAAAAGAACTGGGAATAAGCAGTTCGGTCAAGATTGTGAACGGAGCTCACGACCAGGTTGCGGCGGCTGTTGGAGCAGGGGTTTTTGAAGTGGGTCAGGCAATTGACGGCACAGGCACCGTTGAGTGCGTAACCCCGGTGTTTGACAGCATTCCTGAATGTGAAGCCCTTTATGATGAAGGATATTCTGTTGTGCCTTATGTCTTTGATGGAACATATGTGTGTTATGCCCTCTCATTTACGGGCGGCGCGACCCTCAAATGGTTCAGAGATAATTTTGCGGCGGAAAAATCCTATGGAGAGCTTGATTCGATGGTTAAGGATGAACCCACGGGGATAATGATTCTTCCGCATTTTGCGGGTGCGGCAAATCCATATATGGACAATGGTTCAAAGGCGGCAATGCTGGGGCTTACCCTTGAACATACCAATGCGGATGTTTATAAGGCACTTATGGAGGGCGTAACCTATGAGATTATGACCAATATTGAGCATCTTGAAGGCTTTGGAATCAAGCCTCAAAAGCTCTGTGCAACAGGCGGCGGAGCCTATTCCGATGTCTGGCTTCAGATTAAAGCAGACATTTTGAACCGTCCCGTGACGGCACTTCTTGCAAAGGAGGCGGGAACTTGCGGAACTTGTATGATGACGGGGGTTGCCGTTGGAATCTATAAAAATTTGCATGATGCAAAAGAGTTTTTTGTGAAGGAAAAAAGGACCTTTGTGCCGAATATTAATAAAATGGAGAAATATCGGCAGTATTACAAGGCGTATAAAAACATATATGATGCGGTAAGACCCATTATTTCAGAAATCAGTGATTAAAGGAAAACAGGTGATAAAATGTTAGTAAGTTTGAAGGAAATTTTGAAGGTTGCGGAAGCAAGAAAGTGTGCAATTGGTTCGTTTAATACTCCGAACCTTGCGAGTATGAGAGCTGTTATCGGTGCGGCAGAGGAACAGAAAATGCCGGTTATCATCATGCACGCTCAGATTCACGAAGAAATGAACGTGTGCAAAATTGAGGAAATTGCACCAATAATGCTCTTTATGGCGGAAAAAGCATCTGTTCCGGTGTGTGTACATCTTGACCACGGAACGGATATGTCTTATGTGAAACGTGCTCTTGATCTGGGCTTCACGTCTGTAATGTACGATGGCTCTGAGCTTGAAAGAGATTTGAATTATGCCAACACTTCAATCGTTGTGGAAATGGCAAAAAAGCACGGTGCATCTGTTGAAGCCGAAATCGGTTCAATGGGCGCAAGAGAAGGAGGCGGTGCAGGCGGCGAAAGTATTTACACCGACCCTGACGATGCAAAGGATTTTGCTGAAAAGACAGGTATTGATGCTCTTGCCTGTGCTTTTGGTACGGCTCACGGCTTGTATACAAAGGCTCCAAAGCTTGACTTTGAACGTCTGAAGAAGATTGGTCAGCTTGTGTCAATTCCTCTTGTTATGCACGGCGGAAGCGGCGTTAATCCTGCTGACTATATGAAATCAATTGAGCTTGGTATCAGAAAAATCAACTGCTATACTTATATGGCAAAGGCAGGCGGAACAGCGGTTGCTGAACTGAAAAAGGATATGCTTTACCACGACATTGAACTTGCGGCAACAGCGGCAATGAGAGATGATGCAAGCAAGTCAATCGGCTTCTTCTCCATGCCTCAAAGCCCTGAATATGCACAGTATACAGGTGCTTCAAGTGAAGATGTGGATGCAATTGTGAAGAGGGTTCTGGCAACAATCAATAAATAACATTAGGGGGACGACGGAATGATTCTTGATGTTAGTCAAAACGGCCTTTCGGTAGTTTTTGAGATTACTGAGGATAATAAGGTTGCATTAAAGAATTTCTCGGCGGAAAACAACGCTTTTCAGACGGAAAGAACGCTCAAATGGCGACCTGCTTTGGAACTTCATATAAGCGGTGGAAATCAGGACAACCATCATGGCGCAAAGCATACAGGCACATCGGGCTTTTTTTCGCTCAGGTATGAAGAACACAAGGTTTATGAAAATGAATACGGAAACAAGCTTGAACTGAGCCTCAAAGATGACAAAATCCGTGCAACAATAAATTATCAGTTTTATAAAGGCGTGTCTGCTGTCCGCACATGGACAACAGTTTCAAATATTTCATCTGAAAGGGTGGGACTTGAATATGTTTCATCCTTTGCATATACGGGATTGAGTACGGATAATCCGAGATTGCTTATTCCTCACAGTGCATGGAAGAGAGAAACAAACTGGAAGGATTACAGTCTTGAAGATTTGGGGCTTGACAGAAACAGTGAGTTTTCGATGAAACGTATTTCTGCATCAAATACGGGAATGTGGTCTTGCAAAGAATATCTTCCCATGGGGGCATATTATGATGAAAAATCAACCCTCATGTGGCAGATTGAAAGCAATGGTTCATGGCAATGGGAAATCAGTGATATTGACGATATGTTATATCTGAGACTCAGCGGACCCACGGAACGTGAAAACCAGTGGTACAAGGAATTGTGCCCCGGTGAAAACTTTGAAAGTGTAAAGACCTGCCTGACAATCGGCAATGATTTTGATTCTGCTATAGACGCATTGACAAAGTATCGCAGAATTATATTCAGGAACAGCGATGCAAACAGAAAAATGCCTGTTGTTTTTAATGACTACATGCATTGCTTGTGGGCAGACCCTACTGCTGAAAAGATGATTCCCGTAATTGATAAGGCGGCTGAAGCCGGAGCGGACTATTACTGTATGGATGCCGGCTGGTATGCGGACGGAACATGGTGGGAGACCGTTGGTGAATGGATTCCTCAAAAGAAAAGATTCCCCAACGGAATCAACGAGGTATTTGACTATATCCGCTCAAAGGGAATGGTTCCCGGAATATGGCTGGAGCTTGAGGTAATGGGAATCGGATGTCCTCTTGCAAATGAGTTTGAGGATGAATGCTTCTTTATGCGTCACGGAAAAAGGGTCATTGACCACGGCCGTTATCAGCTTGATTTCAGAAACAAAAAGGTGCGTGACTACACAACCTCCATTGTGGACAGAGTTGTGCAGGAATATGGCGTGGGTTATATAAAAACTGATTATAATATTGAAGGCGGTGTTGGAACAGAGGTTGATTCCGATAGCTTTGGCGACGGACTTCTGGAAAATAACCGCGCATATCTCAGTTGGATTGATGAGATACGTTCAAAGTATCCCGATTTAATTCTGGAAGGCTGTTCAAGCGGCGGATTGCGTATGGATTATGCCCATCTTGAAAGGCATCATTTGCTTTCGGTGAGCGATCAGGAAAACTGGAAAGATACAGCAAATATAGCGGCGGCAATACCAACGGCGGTGCTTCCCGAACAATCTCTTGTGTGGACATATCCCCGCAAAGAAAACGACGGGGATGCTGTGGCATTCAATATGGTCAATGCAATGCTTCAGAGAATGAACCTGAGCGGTGAAATAACACAGCTTGACGAGAAGCAGTTTGCCCTTGTTAAGGAGGGCGTGGAGTGTTATAAGAGCATCCGTGAAGATATATTGGATTTTGTTCCTTTTTATCCTATGGGAATTCCAAAATACGGGGACGGCTGGCTGTGTCTTGGTATGAATACCAGTGAACGCAGAATTCTTGCTGTGTGGCGTATGAACGGAACTGAGGATGAAGTTGTGATTCCGTTGAACGGTGAAACAGACAATGTGAAAATACTTTATCCGTCATCAACATGCGGCAAAATAACAAAGAATGGAAATGAAATAAAAGTTTGCTTGCCTAAAAACTATACTGCAATTGTGTTTGAAATTTAAAATGACAAAGAGTGAGGGACTGCAGGTTTACGCCTGCGGTCCCGATTTTTTTTAAGCTTTTACCCCAACATTTGTTACAGAACCTATTTTCCAATGCTTATTCCGTAGAGCAGAGGGAAGAAGTTTTTGTTTGTACAGCGCATACGCAGATTTTGAATTGTTTTGGTTTTGTCAGCTTTCAGTATGCCAAGATTCACAATGTACTGTTCCCAGTTTTTATCATAAGAAAATTCAATAACCCGCGGGCTTTTTGCCGAAACAGGGTTTATTCTTGAAGAACCGTGGAGCAGGGTTGCTGTTGTGAAGTCGTAACCATTTTGCATTGTGTGAAGCTCACGGCTTCCGTCTGTGTATTCAATAATATATTCCGCAACATTGTCGCCGTATTCGCTTTCAATTGGAAAGCCAACCGGCATACTTGTGTTTCCTGCGATATATATTTCATCGGCGGTGTCATTTATGGGGATTATAAGCTCTTTGTCCGAAAGAACAAAGGGCTTTTTTGAAAGCTTTACGGGAAGGTTTCCGATGAAGTGTATATCTTCGGGGAGAACGGGACCTTCCTTTATATTACGCACCGACCTGAGTTCGTAATCCTTTATGGGTCTTTTTGAATCCTTCAGCATATCTTCCCATGAGTTTTCGTTATATTCCATATTACAAAGTTCAACAGCCTTCAGGTCTTTTGATGTTGCTATGAAATCCGATAGGGAAACCGTGTGCTTATTGGATGTGTCGGGGATGTGCAGCTTCGAAAATTCCTCCGTGAAAATATGAAGATTTTGTGTGGGGTTTCGGTATACGTCAACAAGCCCTTCGTGAAGCACGCCGTCAACACAGGCGGGTGTTCCTCGGTTGAAATCATAGGTTTCTGCCCATTCCCAGAAAACAGCCCCTGCAAGCACAGCTTTATCTTCGGAGTTTTTGCCGAGAGCTACTATTGTCTGTATAAACTCTCTGAACAGACGCTCATTGCGGTCACAGTAATATCCACCCCATTCGGTGAACAGCAGGGGCATTTCGGTGAGAAATTCCGCACTTTCGATGATTCTGTCAACGGTGGGAGCGTAGGGGTGTATTGTGTAAAAATCAAATCCACACTTCAAAAAGTTTTCTTTTGTCATTTCAAGGTCCATACAGTTTGCACCCGAAACCATATGGTATGGGTCGGTTTTTCTTGCAAGCTCTGCCGAATCCTTCAAAAATTCAAGGGTGAATCTGCATTCGTTGAAACTGAGCCAGAATGCAATGCTAATGTGATTTCTGTCACGTTTGATGGTTCCTTCAAGGGCTTTGAGTGCTCCGTCACAGGTTGCTTTGTTTTTCATGTCTGACCACCAGAGTCCCGGCTCTTCTGAAACCAGCAGACCTATTTCATCGGCAATTTCTATAACCTTCTTGTTGTGGGGATAGTGAACAAGACGCACATAATTGCATCCTGCGTCCTTTATCATTATCATATCTTTGCGTAATTCATCCTCTGAATATGTGTGGCCTTTGTCGCCGAATAAATCGTGTTTGTTGACCCCAAGGATAAAAAAGGGCTTGCCGTTCAGCCAAAATCTTTTGCCTTTTATGCAAAAATCCTTAAAACCGACCTTTTGAGAGATTTGGTCAACTATTATGCCGTCTGAGAGGAGGTTACATTCCAAAGTATAAAGATAGGGAAAATCGGGAGACCACAGCTGCGGAGAATCAAGTTCAAATATAATTTTTCCGTCTGCGCCTACTGAACCCTGTCCTGCTATTGTGCCGTCAGAAGTTTTGAGGAGAGCAGAGCATAGGATATTTGTATCTTTGATGTCTGCCTGAACGTCAACAAAGCAGGAGGCATTGCTGTAATCATCGGACAGGGTGCTGTGCCATACAACATCCGATATGATTGAAGAATCTATATATTCGATATATACATTTCTGATAATACCGCTGTAATTTTCCCAGCCGGCAGAAGGACCAAAGGGCATTCCTGTGTCACGTATTTCAACAGTCAGATAATTTTCGTTTTTCTTCAGAATGTCTGTTATTTCAAGACGGTGTTCGATATAGGGGGAAAGTTCTGCAAGCTCTTTGCCGTTGAGTGTTACCGTTGCGGAGTATGTAATGCCTTCAAAAACGAGGAAGGCTCTTTTTGAGGTATATTCCGCATCGAATTCAAGGACACATTCACTAAGTCCCACACAAAGGTCAGAATAAGGCACAAGTTTTTTTGTAAACTCGCCTTTGCCTATCCGATAATTCCACCAACCGTTTAATGTTTGCTGTTTTCGCATATATTGTCACTCCCAATACAGTTTCTTAATACTTTATTCGATTATATCACGGCGTGATATAATTGTCGATACAGAAATCAAAACGAAGAATGTCTGTATCTTTAGAGGACCGTTTGTTTTTTATTGAGAAAAAGCAAAAAACACACAAAGTCTTGTGAATTGCGGGTTTTCGTGGTATAACTTCAGGGACTCGAACCATGGATACCCTGATCAAGAGTGGGAATTTAAGTCTTTTATATAGTTTTATAAAGGATTAAAGTTAGAAAAATGTTAGAAAGACTTATGGATTGTTTCGGTATTCTTGAAATATTTAAGGATATGTAGTATAATAAGATAAAGTTTTTAAAAAGGAGAATCAGTGAGTGAGCAGATGTGAGCAACTTTCCCCCAATTTTTATGGTTGTGAACTCTATTATGGAAAAATTGATATGAAGAAAACACATGGCACTGCTTGTTTTTTTCTCGTCAATCATAAAGCAGACAAAGAATTTATAAAAAAGCAAGCCTTACAACTTATTGTGGCAGGATGCGAAAGTTATGAGTTTTTTGGTAAGTATTCAGAAGAATGGCATTTAGTTCTTGATTTAGCGGATATTTCAGTTAATCCAGATTCTAATGAAGAGACGGTTGCTATTACAGTAAGTCACCAAACAATCGAAGATTTTGTTGATCCGTTAAATGAATGGCTATCTTGACGAGGCACTGTCCTGTATGATTTCTACTTAATATATGATGATGTTGATTTATATAACCAAGTAAAAACGATGTTAAAACTAGCGAATATAGAATTGGAGAATTAAAATGTTAAATAAATTATTTAAAAGCATACTTGAACAAGACACAGCTCCTGTCGTTGTTTGCGATATGGACGATATAATTGTATATATGAATCCGGCAGCACAAAAGAGTTATCATAAAGACTTGACGGGCGCAAGTATTAAAGACTGCCATCCGCCAAAAGCCAACGAAATGATTGAAAAGGTGCTTGCTTGGTTTAAAGAAAGCAGGGACAACAACATCATTTACACCTATCGCAATGACGAGGAAAACAAAGATGTTTATATGGTCGCTCTTCGTGATGATGACGGAACTTTAATCGGCTACTACGAAAAGCACGAGTACAGGAATGCGGAAACGGTTGGGCTTTATCAGCCGAAGAAAAATTAAAATTTAGGTGATATAAAAATGAACGAAGAATGTTTAATTTGCAAAGCACAGCTTGAATATCTGGAAACAGATACGATGATGGAGTGTGTGATTTGCCATAAAAAAGAAAACAGCAAAACAAGATGCGTAAACGGGCATTTCGTTTGCAGTGAGTGTCACACAAGCGGAATGGATGAAATTATAGCTTTAGCTTTAAATGAAAAATCTAAAAATCCTATCCATATATTAGAGAAAATGATGTCAATGGACTTTTGCCATATGCACGGCCCGGAGCATCATGTTATGGTGGGTGCATCGCTGCTTACTGCATACAAAAATGCAGGTGGAGAGATTGATTTAACCTCTGCACTTTCTGAAATGTATGCAAGAGGAAAGCAAGTTCCCGGCGGAGCATGCGGATTTTGGGGAGCCTGCGGTGCAGGCATCAGCACAGGTATGTATATGTCGATTATAACAAAGTCAACACCCCTTGCAAAAGAAGCTTGGGGACTATAAAATCAGATGACAGGACAAGCGTTAACTACAATCGGCAAAAACGGCGGTCCCCGTTGCTGTAAAAGAGATTCGTATCTTGCAATTATTGAAGCTGTCAGATTTACGAAAGAAAAGCTTAACGTCGAAATGGAACTTGACAAAATCGAGTGTTCACGCTCAAAGCGTAATAATCAATGTATAGAAGAAAGGTGTCCGTTCTATGTCAAAAACTAAAATAGCATTTATTTGCGTACATAATTCTTGCCGAAGCCAGATGGCGGAGGCTTTTGGAAAAGCGTATCTTTCAGAAAAGTATGACTGCTATTCTGCGGGAACAGAAACAAAGCCACAGATAAACCAAGATGCCGTGCGAATTATGAAAGAGCATTTCGACATAGATATGTCGGGTCAGTATTCAAAGCTGATTTCGGATATTCCTGCCCCTGATATTGTTATCACAATGGGATGTAATGTTCAATGTCCATATATCCCTTGCAAAGAACGCTCAGATTGGGGTCTTGAAGATCCAACAGGCAAAAGCGACGAAGAGTTTATAAAAACAGCGAATTTAATTAAAGAGAAAGTTTTGAATTTAATGAGGAAATAGAAATGATAGAAATTACTGCTTGGACAAATACATTTTTGAATGCCTTAAATGACCAGTTCGGCGACCGTGTATGGTTTGTTGGTCTGCAGGGCAGTTTCGCCCGTGGCGAAGCAACGGAAAACAGCGATATTGATATGGTTGTCATACTTGATGAATTGTCTTCTTCGGATGTTGCAACATATAACGCGATGTTAGATACCTTACCGCACAGAGAATTGATTTGTGGTTTCCTTTCAGGGAAAAATGAAATCTTAAATTGGGAGCCTTCTGACCTTTTTCAGTTTTATTATGATACAAAGCCAATAAAAGGAAGCCTCGATGAACTCTTGCCGTTGATTGACGAGACGGCTGTAAGTAGAGCAATAAAAATCGGTGTGTGCAATATCTATCATGGCTGTGTTCACAATATGCTCATTGATAAAAGCGAAGAAATATTAAGAGGGTTATATAAATCCGCATCTTTTGCTGTGCAGGCAATAGCCTTTAAGCAAACAGGGAAATATATCAGCTATCAGAAAGATTTGCTGGAAATTGTTTCGACCGATGAACGAGTTATTGTTGAAACGTTTTTAAACTTGAAAAACGGCGGAGTGGTTGAATTTGACACAATGTCAGAAAACTTATTTAACTGGGCGAAGAAATGGATTGAAAAAACAAAATAAGGTGTGGCTACGGCCACATCTTTTGTTTTGGGCGAAAGAATTCTCATTCTATTGACATGTATATAAAATTATGGTATGATTATTCATACCAATCATACAAGGGAGAATCGGATATGAATATACGCGATGGAAAATATGCATGGATGGTCAAAATCGGCGAAAAGGGACAGTTTGTTATTCCCAAAGAAGCAAGAGAGATGTTTGATTTTCAGCCGGGAGACGAGATTTTGGTTCTCGGTGACATTGAGCGAGGAATTGCAATTGCTCCAAAAGAAAAACAACAAGATGTTATCAAACAAATTTTTAATGATATAGAGGAATAGAAATATGAGTAAAATAGTTTTCTTTTGTATTCCGGCACACGGACACACTAATCCTACTTTGGGTGTTGTTCGGGAATTAGTTTCTTGTGGGCATCAGGTATGGTATTATTCATATAACATAATGCGTGAAAAAATCGAGTCGGCAGGAGCAATATTTATATCCTGCGATGATTATGATACGGAGCAAAAATTAAGTGCCAAAGACTCTGCCCGTGTAGGAAAAGACCTGGTATTCTCTACAAAGATATTGGTAGATACCACATTGGCTCTTGATGACAAGGTTTGTAAGGAGATGGCAGAACTTAAGCCTGACTTAATTGTTGCAGATTCCATGGCACTATGGGGGAAAGCGGTTGCGCTGAAACTTGGTATTTCTTTTGTTTCTTCAACAACAACTTTTGCCTTTAATCAGCACTCGGCAAAGATTATGAAACAAGGTTTCAAGGATTTGTTTAAAATGCTTTTCGCAATGCCAAAAACCACCAAGCAAATTAAACGCTTGCAGAGTAAAGGTTATCCTGTTAAAAATATTCTTGATATTATCGGGAATGACGATAACACCCATACCATTGTCTATACCTCTCCTGAGTTTCAACCATGCTCAGAGACTTTTTCGGAAAAGTTCGCATTTGTGGGTCCTTCAATTCGTCCTGCAACCGAGACAATAGAAAAAAAGAGGGATAAACTGATTTATATATCCATGGGAACGGTCAATAATGATATGATGCCTTTTTACAAGACTTGTATATCTGCCTTAGCAAATCCAGCTCATCAAGTAATTATGTCAGTTGGTAATCTGGTGTCTATTGAGGACTTTGGAAAGCTCCCTGAAAACATATCAATTTTTTCACATGTTGACCAAATTGCTGTTTTAGAAAAAGCAGATGTGTTTGTGTCACACTGCGGAATGAATAGTGTCAGCGAAAGTTTATATTTTGAAGTTCCCCTTGTTATGCTACCGCAAACATCAGAACAAAAAGGTGTTGCCGAGCGAGTTTCACAGCTTGGCGCAGGTATAAAACTTGAT
>JAZRMZ010000159.1:0-3849 GCA_045647905.1 Clostridia bacterium | reverse complement strand
AGGAAGTGCGGCAGAATGATGCTGCACTTCCTGTATATGTTTTTGGGAGGAATGATAACTATGGCTGAAATTATTAAAAGATGTAAAAAACTGGCGTTTTATGGTGTGCCCGTTAATAAAGACGGGACGATGACTTATACTTTTTACAGAATGAAGGGCTTTGATGAGATTTCAACATCAAAGAATCCCAAGGAGTATTCAAGACAGTATGTTGATGAGGAGTTTGAACAGACGGATGTTGTTGGGTATACACCGTCCATTACCTTTGGGTTTGACAGGTTCAGTGATGATGCGGTGCATATGGACATTATTTCAATTTTTGATGATGAAAAGGTTGGAGCAGATGCGGTGAGACCCATTATTATGGTTGACCTTGCTGATGATGAATTTACTGCCATTAAGCGTGATTTTGCAGTTGTTGCGGAAAGTGAAGGCAGAGGCCTTGAAACATATAAGTACAACGGTACTTTCAGGGTTAAGGGTGAAAAGATTAACGGAACGGCAACAAGTGATGACGGATGGCAGACTTGTAATTTTGCAGAAGCACAGGAGTAATATGATATGAATTTTGGAACGGAAACCGGAAAAAAAAGAATTATTCTTGAACTGTTTGGGAACAGTTTTGAAGTTTTTGTTGATGAAAACAATATTGTTTTTGCCTGCAGTGAAATAAGAGAGAATGTGCTGGCAAAACTTCAGATGCTGAAAGAATCAGAGGATGAAAGCGATGAAGTTCTTGAAAACGTCAGAATGTTTTTGAAGGACTGTCTTGCAGAGCTGATTGGTGAGGATGTTGTTTTGAAAATGGAAAGCTGTTGTTCAATGTCTCTTCCTGAAATCACAGGCGCTTTGTGTTATACAATTTCTGAAATCGGGGCAGTGTTTGCAATAAATTCTGCCGAAACGGCGGGTAATGAAAATGACAATTGATAAAATTCTGACACCTTGTGAGGAAGTTGTGATTGACGGAAAGCAATACAAAATAAACTCGGACTTTGCTTTGTGGATTGAGATTGGTGAATTGTTCCTTTGTGGACGTGATGAGCAGGGAGGTGCAATGGCCAAAATTCTTGCACTTGCATATCCTGTTTTGCCTGACAATCCAATTGGAGCTTTTGAAAGAATTTTGTGGTTTTTTTCTTGTGGTAAGGAAAAAGAAAAAACTGTCGGGTCGGGTTTTGTTAAGGCTCCTGCTGTCAGCCTGAAAAGGGATTTTGGGTATATATGGGCTGCGTTTATTGCTGAGTTTGGAATTGATTTGTCAAACACCGGGCTGCATTGGTGGAAATTCTGTTCCCTTCTTGCGGCTTTGGGGGATGAGTGCAGATTTTCCAAGATTGTGAGTTACAGAACTATGGATGTTGCGGCGGTGAAGGACAGAAAACTCAGGCAATTTTACGAAACCATGAAAGCAAAGTACCGTTTACCCGATATAAGGTCGGAAGAAGAAAGGGAACTGGAGACAGTTTACAATCTTGAGAGCTTGTTTTGAGGTTTTCGTTCCATTTAGTTTGAATATTTGGACGGTGAAACAATATGGATTTTGAAGAATACATAAGAAATATGGAAGATACTGCCCGTAATAATGAGATAGGGAGCTTGCTCGCTGCCGGTATCGGAGTTGGGTTGAGTAAGGATTCATACCTTGCGATAACTGCCGTGGAAAATGTGTATGTGGAAATTGACAATCTTACGAAAAACGCCGCAAAGAATTATGAGAAACATCAGAAAAAAACGAGAGAGCGTGAACTTAAAAATCTTAAAAACGCCCTTAATCTTAAGTTGCTGACGGAACAGGAATACTATGAGCAACTGAAGGTGTATCGGGATGAGAACCTTAAACAGGGCAGTGATTTGTGGTATAAGGTTACGGAAGAAATAGCCGCATATAACACTCGTGTATGGAATGATGCGCTTAAGGAGCAGGAAAAAGCTGCCCAGAAAGCTTTGAAGAATCAGCAGGAGCTTGCCGAAAAAATTGCAAAGGAAAAGGAACGGCTTGCTGATAAACTTAATGAACATTCAATGCCTTTGGTCAAGTCTGAGAAAATCACTTTTCATAATACGGGTGATTATGGACGGGATGAGGTGTTTCATCTTGACACAATTAATGATTTTCAGAAGGATATTGACCTTATAAACAGATTCAGGGATGCTGTATTGGCATTGAAGGATTTGGGATATATGCCTGACGGCTTTTTTGCGGAGATTGCCGGGATGGATATTGCTGAAGCTGTTTCTGTTATGGAAAAAATTCTTGGAGCAGACGAGGAGAAAAGAAGGCAGTTTGCTGAGGGATACCAGACAAAAAGCGACTTGGCAAAAACTGTTTCGGAAGACCTTTTTGGCATTCTAAACAACGAGCTTGTGACGGAATATCAAAAGCAAGGCGTGGAAGCGGCGATTCAGAGCAGAAACGTCTTTGCGGAGCATTTGAAGGAGTATTTTGAAGTGATACCCCAGGAGTATTATGAATTGGGCGAGAATTCCGGCACAGCTTTTGGTGAGGGCGTTGAGAGTGGCTTAACAAGTTTTATGAACGGTGATGCAAGGGCGACTGTTTTGAATGCTGTGAACGGGGTTGCGGAAAGTTTTTTGGTGAATGGGTTGGAACCGATGTGGGGTAATTATGACAATTCAAATGTTTACAACAATACTTATAATTTCAATGCGTACAAGGAGACGGTAACAGAACAGATTTTTGCCGCAAAAGCCGCCTCGGTTATTGACAGATTGAGAGGGGTGAATTGATATGGGAGTCAGGGTCAGATACGAGAATGTGTTGGGCGTGGTTGAAATGACGGGTGATGGTGAAGGTGAACTGCGTATAACCAAAATGGACGGATTTGGTCTTGTTGGACGTGAGTATAATACGGTGGTTTACAGCGGATATGACGGCCAGGAAACCATTCGTTCGAGAGCCTTGCCGAGAGCGATTACCATGGCTGTTGAGTTTTGTTGCCAAGATATTGCAGAAAAACTCAGGATGGCATTGTTGGTGTTAAATCAGGAGGGCGTTCTTGTGGTGGAGGCTGACGGTTTTTCAAGACGTATTTTTTGCAATCAGGTTACGGTGACGGATTCGGAAAGGATTCTGAAGAATCAGATTTCCACCATGGTTATTCAGTTTGTTTGCGACAGTCCTTATTTTGAGGATGCGGAGGATACTGTTGTTGCACTATATCAGAGGGTAAAGCTGTTGGAAACTCCGTTTTCTTTGCCTTCGATGTTTGGGGATATAGTTATCGGAGCAAATATTTGTGTTTCGGGGTCGTTTTCGGTTGAGCCGGTTATAACATTATATTATCCTGAGGCGTTGGAACAGGCTGAGTCGATTGTTATAACAAATGAGACAAACGGTGCATCAATACGGTTTGATTATACGCCTTTGGAAAATGATGTTGTGACGGTTGATGTGAAAAACAGAAAAATTTCAAGCTCGGTCAACGGGAATCTTATAAGAAATCTTTCTGACGATACTTTTTTGGGAGATTTTGTTCTGGAAAAAGGGATTAATGCTATTAATGTTTTTGCGGGAGATGTTTCGGCAGGTTTTATTGCAGAGTGTAAATATAATAATTTGTATTGTGAGGCGGTGATTGTGTGATTGAAGTCAGGTTCTTTGATTTTGATTTTAATCGAATGGGCGAATTTCCGCATTTTTTGTCTTTAAATTTTGAAAAAAACTTTTGCGGTTACGGAACGGCTGAAGTTCATTTTTCCATTACGGAACATGAGGTTTTGGAAATTCTTGAAAAAAATTCTTATCTCATTTTTGCGGCAGGGGAGAATACGGCAATTGTTACGGGCTGGAAGATTGGTGATGACATTGCAGTGTTTGGAAGAACA
>JAZRMZ010000158.1:0-29957 GCA_045647905.1 Clostridia bacterium | reverse complement strand
TAAGTTTTTTTTCAGCCATAACAGGAACCGAAAGCAGCTCCGATTCAATTTCATCAGCTGTAATCTTTTTTCCGTCCAGCTTGGTATAGTTAAACTCCTCAAAATCCTTGTCAATAAGCCGTGACTTGATTGCTCTTATCTTGTTTTCAAGCAAAAACTGCTCCTCACCGAAGAAAAAATAAAGCCTGCCGATTTTTCCCGATGCAATCTGTTTATCCAAATCCTTTGGTTCCATATCCAAAACTCCTTGCTACTTTGAAAATCTAATGTCTTCAATTTTGTTTTCGCTTACCCGAAAAGCAATGTCACCGTCCCTGTCGGTTCTATAAATTCTTATATCCTCATCCTGCAGCAAGTCAAGAATTTCATGGTGCGGATGCCCGTAACGGTTGCCCTCACCTGCCGAAATTATTCCGTATGTGGGGTCTGCGGCAGTAATAAAGTCCTTTGAGGATGATGACGTTGAACCGTGGTGTGCAACTTTCAGAACATCACATTCAACATCGCATCTTGTCAGAATCTCTTTTTCGGCACGTTCTTCAATATCGCCCACAAGCAAAAAAACAGTTTTTCCGTATTCAAGCCGCAGAACAAGGGAGCTGTTATTGTGAAAATTCTTTCCCTCAGAACCGCCCTCTTTGGGGTGCAGAACCCTTGCATCAAGAGCTTCTATTCCCGAATCAATCACATCACCTGCAGATACAAAGCTCACCGCTGTTCCGCTCTTTTTTGCCTGAATTTCAAGCATGGCACGGCTGTCATCCGAATCCTCATAATCAGGAAGAATCAATTCTTTCACCCTGCCGTCACGAACAAGCTCAAAAATACCGTCCATATGGTCGCTGTGATAATGGGAAACAACAGCAGTGTCAACCGCTCCAATTCCGCATGAATCAAGAAACAGTTCAAGGTGCGATTCGTATGCTTCGCTCTCGCCCCCGTCAATCAAGAGAGTTTTGCCGAGAGAATCGGTAATCAGGCAGGAATCACCCTGTTCAACATCAATAAAGGTAACTTCAATCTCGTTTGGCAGAACATCATCTCTGTTTTTTGACTGTCGCAAAGGCTCCGACCCAAAATAGGACACAGCAAGAGCAACAATAACAATTATACCATATATAAGATTCCGCCTAAAGCCCTTTTGCATACTCAGCTCTCCTTCGCGTCAAAGTAATAAAGCAAAAAAAGTTTCACTATGTGAAAAGGGCTGTGACCATTGCCACAGCCCCCAAATTTCATTTTTATCAGAAAATACGTCTGCCACCAATCAAACGACGTGCATAATTTCCGGTGACGATGCTCTCGTACTTAACAACATCGCCCGTCTGAGGTGCGTGAATCATCATTCCGTTACCTGCATAAATGCCAACGTGGTTAACATAGCCGCTGCCGTTGGTGAAACCAACAATATCACCGGGCTGAAGATTATCCTTTGAAACCGGAGTTCCGTTTGACATCTGATCGTCCGCAACACGGTTGAGAGTTACGCCCATCTGTTTGTAAACATAATACACAAGACCGCTGCAGTCAAAGTTGCTCGGACCTGTTGCACCATAAACATAAGCCTTGCCCAAATGCTGTTTTGCAAGTTCAACAACAGCTTGTCCCTTTGAAGAAACCGAACCGCTTCTGCTTGCCAGCTTTGTCTGAGACTGACCAAAATCAAGATAGGTTGCCGAAACATAACCGGTTGTTCCGTTATACTCAACCTTTGCCCAACCTGAATTAGTTGTTTCGATAACATTAATTGACTGTCCGTTTGGAATCTGAGCCAGAACCGAAGCATCAGTTGATGCCGACGCTCTGAGATTCAGCGTTGCGCTTGAAAGCTTCACAACAGCCTTTTTTGTTGAAGCCGCCGAACTTGAGGAGCTTGCCGTTTGTGTGGCTGACGATGAGCCTGAACCGCCCATTCTGATATAATCAGCGGAAACATAACCCGATGTTCCGTTGTATGTAACCTTTGCCCAGCCTGAGTTAACATCAGTAACCGAAAGCTTTGCTCCGTTTGGAATCTGTGTCAGAACTGCAGCATCAGTTGATGCCGATGCTCTGAGATTCAGCGAATCGCTCGAAACCTCAACAACCGCTGTCTGCGGAGAACCCGAACCGCCGATTGTTACATAATCCGAAGAAACATAACCCGTAACTCCGTTTGACGTAACCCGAACCCAGCCGGGAATTCCCCAGTGGATTGCAACGGACTGACCCTTTGAAACCTGACCCAGAACCTGACCGTTTGTTGAAGCATCTGCTCTGATGTTCAGAACCGATGCCGTAACTGTTCCGAATGACGTAACGGGCTCGGCAGCAGCCGTACCCATAAATGTCGATACGCTTATAGCCAATGCGACAGTTGCCGCAAAAATTTTCTTTAAACTTTTCAAAATCCTTACCTCCAAAAATCTTATGCCTTAATTCCGTTTCGTCGCTCCTTTCGGTTTGAAATCACACAAGGCAAAACCTTTTTCAGAGTGCCCTGATGTACATACAGTATACAACAAAAAGGTTATTTTGTCAAGTTTTATAACAAAAACATTGCAGAAATGTTACAAATGTGTTACAAAACCTCCTTTTCCACAAAATCTTGTGTTTTCAAAGGCTCTGAGGCACATGATTACGGCACACCGAATCAAAAATATTCCAAATTTTTTGAATCCAAATGTAAACTTTTTGTTAATAAGCAGTCATATACAATTTTTCGAGGAAATTTTACAGAAAAAGTTTATGTCAAATTGTGACATTTTTTGATTCCATAACAAATGTTGGGGTTGGTTGCGTTAAGCATCACTTTACTTTGGGTATAGTTCAAAGGATAAAAAAGAAGAAATTCGCCGAGGCTTCGACGAATTTCTTTTATCTTAGGTCAATTTCAGAAATATTGATTATCTGCGTTTTTTTCTTTAAACGGTCTGCGCTAAACGCAACAACCCCGACGCATTAAGTTACTATACGAACGTTGGGGGCATTCTGAGCCAACGGCGAAGAATCTTTTGCTCCAACCTTTGAAAAAGAACCCATTTTTCAATTAAACAAGCACAGGATGTCCCGATGCATTGTGTGCATCAATCATCTCGTCACACATTGCAACAATATCATCAAGCGAAAGAACTGCCGCAGTATGTGGGTCAACCATTGCCGCGTGATAAACGTGTTCACGTTTTTTGGTTACAGCCGCCTCAATGGTAACCATCTGAGGATTAACATTTGTCATATTCATTGCCGCAAGCTGAGCAGGAAGTGCGCCCACATAGGTGGGATGAATTCCGTTGCGGTCAACAAGGCAGGGAACTTCAACGCAGGCATTGTCAACAATGTTTGTGATGAAACCACGGTTGATAACATTGCCGCCGATTGAATAGGGAACATTTGTCACCATTGCTTCCATGATTCGTGATGCATATTCCTTACTTCTCACGGCATGTTCAATGTTGCGTCCGCTGAGAATATCTTCCTTCTGCTTCTTCCAGTTTTCAATCTGTTCAAGGCTTGTGTCAAGATAATGGTCAATGAGAACATTATACTTTTCAATCAATTCGGGGTAGTTGGGCTTGATAAAGAAGGGATTATATTCCGAATTGTGGTGACTTGATTCGGTGCAGTAATAGCCAAGTCTTCTGATATATTCAAAACGAACCATATCTCCGTGAATTTCAGTCGCGTTGATTTCGGCAGTTTTCTGCTTTATCATGGGATAAAGGTCGTTTCCGTCCTTGTCACGCACTTCAAGAACCCAAGCCATATGGTTGATTCCTGCAATTTTGCTTGTTACGCCCTCAGGCATTTCCATATGCATATTCTTGTAAAGCCAGCTTATGCAGTCCTGCCAGCTGTGGCAAAGACCAACGGTTTTCATTCCCGTGTATCTCTGGAGGTATCCGCTTATCATTGCCATGGGATTTGTATAGTTGAGGAACCACGCATCGGGACAAACCGCCTCAACATCCTCTGCAATTTCCCTAAGAACAGGAATTGTACGGAGTGCACGGAAGATACCGCCGATTCCCAAAGTGTCTGCAATGGTCTGACGAAGACCGTACTTTTTGGGAATTTCAAAGTCGATTTTGGTGCTGCCATAACCGCCCACAGCAATTGCATTAACAATAAAATCCGCACCTCTCAAGGCTTCACGGCGGTTTTCAACCCCAAGATATGTCTTGACAACTGCCCGACCTTCATTAATTTTTTCATTCAGGGCATTAATCAGAATTTTTGATTCTTCAAGTCTTTCGCCGTCAATATCATAAAGAGCTACTTCGCAATTACGCAATGCCTCAGTGAGCATAACATCACCGATTACATTTTTTACAAAAGCAGTGCTTCCCGCACCCACAAAAGTTATTTTTATCATATTTTTTCCCTCCGGAATCTCGGGCTGTGCCCTATTTTATTTTAGAATATCACAAGACTTTGAAAAAAAACATTGCAAAATGTAGCATAATTATGTTATAATGTAACCGAGGTGAATTCAATGCATAAAGACTTTTTTGTAATAAACCAGCATTTCAACGACCTAAATCCCTTGTCCTGTGGGTATCAGGAATGTAAAAGCGGACACAGCTTCGGCCCTTCATCACGGAATTGCTACCTCATCCACTATGTTATTATGGGACATGGAACATTCACATCCCAAAACAAAACTTATCAGGTCAAAGAGGGCGAAATCTTTCTTATCCGTCCCGGAGAGGTCACAACCTATACCGCAGACAAGAAAAATCCTTGGCATTACATATGGATTGGCTTTGACGGGCTTCTTGCAAAAAAGCTGGACAAGCTCATTATCCCCGTATTCCCTTACCGTGGCAACACCTTTTCGGAGCTTTTGAAATGCGACGAGAAAAACAATATGAAGGAAACCTTTCTTGCCTCAAAGCTCTTTGAAATCATAACCAATATTTTTGACAGCGGAAACATGAGCAAAAACTATGAACGTATTGCCCATGACTATATTGTTGCAAATTATATGCAACACAACATCAGCGTTGAGGATATTGCAAGCCGCCTTGGAATCAATCGTCAACATCTTTCACGTCTTTTCAAGGCAGAATACAACATGACCATGCAGGAATTTCTTGTGCAGACCCGTCTTCAATATGCGGCAATTTTCCTTCAGCGTGGCTGCAGCGTGAATCAGGCGGCATACTTATGCGGATATGAAGATGTTTTCAACTTTTCAAAAATGTTCAAAAAGAAGTACGGAATCAGCCCCAAAAACTGCAAACCACAGCCATAATAAACACAAAATATTCATAAAACAAACCTCAATGTACATTTTTTATAGTTAATATCAAAATTTTGTTACTTTACAATACCCACAAACTGCTGATAAAATAAACTTATAAATTCAAGGAGGAATCTTTTATGATTGAACATAAGCTGCCCGTTGCACAACTGGACTGGGACAAAGTTATTGATATTGAAAACAGACGTGAAATGTTCTGGAGCGATTATCTCATTGATAACAACAGAACAACAGCAAGACTGACGGTAAACAAGCCGGTACGCCTCGACACCCCCATAAAAATGGATGCCCCATGGGACGGAAACTCCATAAGCTATCCGCAGATTCTTCATATGGAGGACGGAAGCTACCGTATGTATTATCTGACGGGTTCCTTCGCAGGCGGTACATTTACAGGCTATACCGAAATGCTTTTTTGTATGCTTGAAAGCAAGGACGGAATTGAATGGACACGTCCAAGCCTCGGAGTTGTTGAATGGAACGGCTCAACCGATAATAATATAGTCCTGAAGGAAAGTGAAGAAAATGTTCTGGACAACTTTTTTGTTCTCCGTGACGAAAATCCGGCTTGTCCTCCTGATGAATTATACAAGGCTATAACTCTTATTGAAAATCCCGATGTTCCTTTTCCCGGCTGCCGTGAGCTTTGGTGCTGGATAAGTCCTGACGGAATCCGCTTCAAAAAAGGCTGGAAGATGACCGACGGAACAGTTCCCAACGGCGGTATTTTTGACTCGGTAAACACAGGCTACTGGGACGAAAAGAAGGGAAAATATGTTGCATATGTCCGTGGTCTCCACGACGGTCCCGGCAGAGGTACGGCAAACGGCTTGCGTGACATCCGATATATTGAGTCGGAAGATTTCAGAACATGGACAAATCCCGTAATTTTGAACTATGGCGAAGCTGACGATGTTGAGCTATACACAAATCAGATTTCAAGATACTACCGTGCGCCCCATATTCTCACGGGCTTCCCCGTAAGATACACCGAGCGCCACTGGTGGGTGAGAAGCAATGATTTTATCGGCGGCGAAAAAAATCTTGCAATGCGCAAATCCAGAGCAGACAAGCTCGAAAGAGTGGGCTTTGTTGTGACGGACGGACTCTTTATGTCCTCGCACGACGGATTGAACTGGCACCGTTTTGATGAGGCAATTTTCCCTCCTGAGGCTGAACATACCTGCAACTGGATTTACGGCGACGGTTATACCGCATACAACATGATTGAAACCCCAAGAGCATATCCCCACACCACAAACGAAATTTCAATGTATATGTTAAACGGCAAGCACGAAACCGACAAATGCTGCCTTTACAGACACGTTATCCGTCTTGACGGCTTTGCTTCATACAGAGCTGATTACGAGCAGAAGGTGGTTTGCACAAAGCCCCTTATGTTTGAGGGCAACACTTTGACTCTTAACTTCAAGACTTCGGCAAGAGGCTACATATTTGTTCGGGTTCTTGACTACTACGGCAAGCCCTTTGAAGGCTTCCAGAGCTATGAAATCTTTGGCGATGCCTATGACCGTCCTGTTTTGTTTGACAGCGGTGCTGAGCTTTCAAAGCTGAAAGGCAAGCCAATCCGACTGGAATTTGTAATGAGCGACGCTGATATTTATTCAATGAAATTTGAATAAAACCCGCCTTATTAACGAAGCAAACACAACAACAAAACCGGATTTGCACAAAACGCAGAAAAAGGATACTGAAAAATGAAGAAAATCTCATGGAACAACCTTAACAGCAAAATAAAGTTAATATCCCTGACCATCATAATTCTGATGATTGTTCAGATGTTGATTCTTATTGTTGTTTCCAACAACAGACAAACCGAATATTTCAACAATCAGGCAAGCGAAGCCTTCAGCAATGATATTGTTTCACTGGACGAGACCCTCGAGCGCCTGAAGGAAACAACCATAGCATTTTCTCAGCAAAAGGATATTTACTATCTGTTTTTTGACAGTGATGTGAGCCGCAGTGAGCTTCAGTCTTTTGTCATTACCTCAAAGTCAATCCTGGGCAATAATCTTCCGCTTGTAAAAAACATATACATCTTCAACGGAAAAACAGAAGAAATATATGCCAACAATATGTCCGTATACAAGCTGGACAGCTTATCCGAAAGCGAAACAAAAAAGATTATATCCTCCGGTGCCGATTCTTCAAAAAAACTGCAGCTCTTTGTTGACAAAGAAATGTTCTTTGTGGATTCTGAGCCACATCGCAACGAGCAGGTTCTCAGAGCTTGCTACTTTCCCAGCAAGCTGATTGACAGCTGTCTCATTATTGACATAAGCATTGCGTCGTTGCTTGATACCTTCAGCGAATACAACAGGGATTTTTCGTCGGATATTTTTCTGGCAAGCCGCAATATAATTTCCTGCGGGACAGGTTCTTCCGACCTTCAGCACGCATTTGGGGACAATATTGAACAAATCAGCGGTCAAAACTTCAACTATCCTGTTTTCCGCCGTTTGAACAACTCAAACTATCTGATACTCAAAAAGATTTCCCAGGACGGGCTTTTTCATGTATACAGCCTGATTCCCGCAACCACAATTCCAAAAAACAATACCGAAACACAAATGCTGTTTTCGGTGAATATGTGTCTGATAATTCTCCTTTGTCTGGCGGTTGTTCTGTTCTTCCTTTTCAAAAACTTCAATCAGACCGCAAATGAAAATGCAAACCTGAAGCTGCTCCGCAGCGAAGAACAGCTTACCAAACAGTTTGCACGCAAAAAGGAATGTCTTGTCCATTGTCTGATAAATCCACACGAACAGGATTTTCTTGCAGCAACGGAATATATTCAGTCCTTCCTTCAGAAAAACGGAAACAAAAACGCCCTTTCGTCAGAAGACCTTGCCGTTTCGCTCCTGCGTATTGAAATCGATAATTACAAAAGCTTCAGCGAGGCTCACACAACTCAGGATGCACAGCTTTACAAATACGGTATGCTGAACATCTGCGAAGAAATTCTGAACACTCACACCAAGGCAATTCTCATTTACGAAAAGAACGAGGAAGCCGTTTTTCTTATTATTGACAGCAAAAACCCCATGGAAAACTGCCGGATTGCCGTTGAAGAATGTCGCACAGCAGTAAAGGAATATATTGACACCGACTTTTTCGCCTTCATGAGCGTGTGCGGCAAGCTTACCGAGCTGCCAACCCTCAACAAGCAGACAATTGCCATGTCGGAATATGTGTTTATGTTGGACGAACCGGAATTTCTGACAACCGAATATATCAAGCCCGAACCGGAGGTGTCCTCCCGTGAAGCCATGGATTTGCTTGAAGCAATCTTCAATGCAACGGACGAGGAAACCCGTGACGAAGAATTCAACACATTCTTTGAAATGCTGAATGGTATGCGTCCCGACGAAGCAAAGAACGTCCTCTGGATATTTATGTTCCGTCTTCACAACATCGGAAAACGAAACCTTGAAGAAACCGACAGCATCGAAGCTCTTGTTGCCAAATTTAACGAAATCAAAAAGCTTTCCGAAATGTACGAATTCTTCACCGACTTCAGCAGCACCGTATTTCTGCCCGCAAACAAAGAAATTCTTTCTGCTCAGGACAACACCGTTCTGACAGTTCAGGCAATAATCGAAAGGGACTTCCGACTGCCCGATTTCTGCGGTGACCATATTGCTGACGAAATGAACAGCTCAAAGGTATATCTTTCACGAAAGTACAAGAACCTGACGGGAACTTCAATCTCGGAAGAAATATTGAACCGGCGTATGACCGCCTTTGCCCACGAACTGCTCACAACAAAAAAGAGCATAAAAACCATTATTTCAGATATTGGCGGAACAAACTACAATTATTATATGGCATTGTTCAAAAAACGTTTTGCAATGACGCCAACCGAATATCGGAAGAATCATACTGCTGATTCCGAAAATACTGACTCCAATCAATAACTTCAAATCATTATATTAACAACCAAACAGGAGGAAAAAACATGATTGAACACAAATTGCCCGTGGCACAGCTTGACTGGGACAAGGTTATTGACATTGAAAACAGACGTGAAATGTTCTGGAGCGATTATCTCATCGACAACGCCAGAACCACCGCTCGTCTCCATGTGAACCAACCCGTAAAGCACGATGAAACTCCCATAAAGCTTGATGCACCCTGGGACGGAAACTCCATTTCCTATCCGCAGATTATTTTTGCCGACGGCGAATACAGAATGTACTACCTGACAGGAACTCACGACGGTGTTAATGCCATAACAGGTCTTGCAGGAACAGTAATCTGTATGCTCACCAGCACAGACGGTATTGAATGGAAAAGACCGAGCCTCGGTTTCTATGAATGGAACGGTTCAAAAGATAATAACATCGTTATGAACGAGAGCAGCGGACACACTCTGGATAACTTCTTCATCTTCCGTGACGAAAATCCCCATTGTCCCGAAAACGAAAAATACAAAGCCCTCACAATGGTTGAAAACCACGACCATCCCTTCCCTGCAGAACGTGAACTGTGGTGTTGGACAAGCCCTGACGGTTTTCACTTTGAAAAGGGTTGGCTGATGACAACAGGTGCTGTTCCCAATGGTGGAATTTTTGACTCAATGAACATTGCCTACTGGGACGAGAAAAAAGAAAAATACGTTTCATATGTCCGTGGTCTCCACGATGGCCCCGGCAGAGGTACGGCAAACGGACTTCGTGATGTGCGCTATATGGAGTCAAAAGACTTCAAAAACTGGTCAAATCCCGTAATCCTCAACTTTGGCGACGGCGACGACTACGAGCTGTACACCAACAACATTTCAAGATATTACCGTGCGCCCCATATCTACACGGGCTTCCCCACACGTTACACCGAGCGCCATTGGTGGCCTCGCAACAACGACTTTATGGGCGAAGAAAACCTTGCACTCCGCAAAGCTGTTGTGGAAAGGTCAAGATTGCCAAGACTGGGCTTCGTCCAGACAGATGGCTTGTTTATGTCCTCACACGATGGAATTAACTGGGACAGATTTGACGAAGCAATCTTCGCCTGCGATGCAGAACAGCCCTACAACTGGGTGTACGGCGACAACTATCCTGCCTATGGTATGATTGAAACCGCAAGACCCTACCCCCACATCACAAACGAAATTTCAATGTACCTAATCGAAGGTCACGCAAGAGTAAAGCCCAACCTACTTTACCGCTACACAATCCGTCTTGACGGCTTCGCATCATACAGAGCTGACTATGAACAAAAGGTTGTTTGCACAAAGCCGTTGATGTTTGAGGGCGATACATTAACCCTCAACTTCAAGACTTCAGGCAGAGGCTATATCTTCGTGAGAGTTCTTGACTACTACGGCAAGCCCTTTGAGGGATTCCAGAGCTATGAAATCTTTGGTGATGCCTATGACCGCCCTGTTCTCTTTGATTCGGGAGCAGACCTTTCAAAGCTCAAAGGCAAACCAATCCGACTTGAATTCGTGATGAGCGATGCGGATATTTATTCAATGAAATTTGAATAGTAGTATATATGCAAAAAAAATGAGGGCTGACCCCTTTTGGGGCAGTCCTCAAATATTTTCGGTTTCTTTAACAAATGCAGAAACAGTCCTTCTATGCATTGCAGAAAAATCTTTGGGCTTTGTATTTCACAAGACCCTTCGAATCGCTCCGCTCCTCAGGGTGACCCACAAAGCTGTCATGCTGAGCGCAGTCGAAGCATCTAAACAGTTTTTACAACTCCACATCAATTGCCTTCTTCTTCTCTGCCGATTCAAAAGCCGCTTCCATAACCTTCATAACACGCATTGCCTGCTCTGCCGTGATTGTCAATGGAGCTTTTCCTTCAATTGCCGCCGTCAGCTGGTCATAGCTTTTGCTCAGGCTGTCGGTGATGCCCTGGGGCATGGATAACTCAATTGTCTCGGTGGATTCGGGATTTCTGGGTGCCATGGTCTTTGTGGGGCCTGCGGCTGTCATAACAACCTCTTCCTCCCACACATCGTCCGAATCGGTTCTGCGGATAATCTTTCCGTTGCACTCCCAATCCTCAATAACCATTGTTCCACGCTCACCCGAAACATACCATCTGGGATGCGTTATGTAGTTATTGGTGGAAACCTCAACAATCGCTGAGAGCCCATCCTCAAAGGTCATATGCAGATGAAAGTTGTCGTCCACTTCGGGATACTGAACGCTCAGCATCTTGCAGTAAATCTGAGTAATTTTCTGCGGAAGCATATAAAGGAGCTGGTCAATGAGATGAACGCCCCAGTCAAGCATCATTCCGCCGCCCAGACGCTTTATTGTACGCCAGCCTGCAGGAACACCACGGGAGCCCTCAACACGGGACTCAATGACATAGGCCTTGCCTAAGATTCCGCTTTCAACCTTTTCACGCATAAGCAAAAAATCACGGTTCACACGGCGGTTCTGATTAACCGTGAACAGCTTTTCGCAACGCTTTGCAACCGCCATAATCTTTTCAAGCTCCTCCGAGTTCAAGGTAACGGGCTTTTCGCAGATAACGTGCTTTCCTGCCTCCAGCGCCGCAATTGAGTTTTCCATATGCGCCTCGTTTGTTGTTGCAACAAGCACAATATCAATTTCGGGGTCGGCAAGCAAAGCATCCCGTGACGGATATGCCACAAGACCGTATTCCTCTGCCGCTTCCATTCTCTTTGGATTCAAATCAAAAACGCCTTTAACCTCAACATTATCCACATAACCCGGAAGTTTTGGGTCATGGGACTTGTTGGAAATAATTCTGAAGTGTGAGGATGCCATACTTCCAAATCCGATAATGCCTAACTTATACATCTTCATTATGCCCACCACATTTCTCCTGCTGTTTCATAGATTATTGTTTCTTTAAGCAGTGCAATTGCCTTTTCAAGACCTTCCTTGGGCGACATAAGGCCGTCCTCGTGCTCAATTGAAATTGCACCATCATAGCCAACAGCCTTGAGGGTTGAAATAATATTGTTCCATACCTCTTTGCCGTGACCGTAGCCAACAGTTCTGAATACCCATGAACGGTTGAGAATATCACCATATTCCTGAGTGTCAAGAACACCGATTTTTGAAGTGTTTGCATCATCAATCTTTGTGTCCTTTGCGTGGAAGTGATAAATTGCGTCACCGCCAAGCATTTTTATTGCTGCGCAGGGGTCAATTCCCTGCCAGAAAAGGTGGCTGGGGTCAACATTTGCGCCAATAATATCCCCAACAGCCTCTCTCAGCTTCAAAAGTGTTGCAGGATTATAAACACAGAATCCCGGATGCATTTCAAAGGCAATTTTCTTTATGCCGATTTCCTTTGCCAGCTTGGCAGTTTCCTTCCAGTAAGGAATAATAACCTTGTTCCACTGCCAGTCAAGAATATCAAGATATTCCGGAGGCCATGCACAAGTAACCCAGTTGGGATTTTCCGAATTTTCGCAGTCGCCGGGGCAGCCCGAAAATCCAATGATTGTGTCAACTCCGAGGAGTGCCGCAACCTTCATTGCATCAACAAAATCGTTGTGGAACTGCGCAGCCGCTTCCTTGTTGGGATGAACAGGATTACCGTGGCAGGCAATTGCCGAAATTTTTATATTATACTTTGCAAGCAAACCCTTGAGCCATTCCACCTTCTGAGGATTATCAATATAATCCTTTGGGTCAAGGTGAGTTTTGCCGGGATAGCCGCCTGCACCAATTTCAATACTATCAACTCCCAACTCACTGAGATATTTGAGAGCTTCCTCCATTCCCATTTGATTCAAAACGGGTGACATAACCGAAAGTTCCATAAAACTTTTTCTCCTTCCAAAATTTTTTATCGTATCAAAAACTCCAAACTTCAGAGAGATAGGAAAAATCGTTTGGAACACACAAACCGAGCCCAAAACCACGGTTTTGGGGCACCCGAAGGCGTACTGTGTGTACGTCGAGCGGCGAGGCTTGTGCGTTCCGGGCGATTTTAACAGCTCTCTGCCGGCGCACTCCAGGGAGCGCCCATCTCAATGTTTTTCTTTATTGGGCAAGCCCACTTCACCGCATTGCGGATAATCTTCTGAACATTTTCATTGTGGAAAATTGGGTTTGTTTCGTGTCCGGGCTGGAAGTAGAAAACCTTTCCGTTTCCTCTTGTCCACGTACAGCCCGATCTGAACACTTCGCCACCCTTGAACCAGCCAATAAAAATAACATCATCAGGCTTTGCAATATCAAAGGGTTCGCCATACATTTCTTCGTTTTCAATAACAAAGCTTTCGTCAACCCCCTCTGCAATGGGATGGTTGGGCATAATTGTCCAGATTCTTTCACGCTCATCGTTGCGCCATTTGAGAGTACAGCTTGTTCCCATAACCTTCTTGAATATCTTTGAAAAATGCGCCGAATGAAGGGCAATAAGTCCCATACCACCCAAAACATATTTGTGGATTCTTTCAACAATCTCGTCGGGAACTTCGTTGTGTCCTGCATGACCCCACCAGATGAGAACATCTGTGTCGGCAAGGACTTCTTCTGTGAGACCACATTCTTCATCATCAAGAGTTGCTGTTCTCACTTCAATATCATCTGCCCTCAAAAAATCTGCAATACAGTTGTGCATACCATTGGGATAAAGCTCCGCAACTTCGGGCTTTTGCTTTTCGTGTATATATTCATTCCATACCAAAACCTTCATTTGTTAATTCTTCCCTTCTATATCGAAATACCAATACTAAAACTTTAAAAATTTATTCTCGTTGCCGTTTTGCTGTGCTATTCAAGCAGACGTCATGTTGAGCGAAGCCGCAGGCGAAGTCGAAACATCCAAAAATGAGATCCTTCGCTTTCACTAACGCTCCACTCAGGATGACAGCATTGCCATAGGCACAAACGGCGAGATGGACAAATTTTTTACAGCTTCACTTCTTCACCCGTCTCGGCTGATTTATACATAGCTTCCAAAATCTTTATCATATTAACGCCCTGAATGGGAGTAAAGTCAGGCTCAACGCCATTTTGAAGAACATCTGCAAAGTGCTTGATGTTGTCGCCGTGAATACCGGGAACATCCGTAACCTTTGGAATAATATCTTCAAGGGCTCCGTCACTCTCGGTAAAGATTTTAACATTATCATCCTTAAATTCCATACCTGCCTTTGTTCCTCTGAGTTCAACAAAAATACTTTCCTTTTCAACGTTTGATGCCCATGAGAACTCAATCTGCAAGCAGGCACCGTTGTCAAATTTGATGAAGCCCATTGCAAGGTCTTCAACGTCAAAAATGCCCTCAGCTTTCTTTTCGCCAAAATCCGAGTTTACAGAGTCCGAAACGTCATTGTCGGCAAACTTTGCATATGTACAGCCCGAAACCGCAACGGGAGTGGGGTTGCCCATAAGCCAGATTGAAAGGTCAATCATATGTACGCCAAGGTCAATGAGCGGTCCGCCGCCCGACTGTTCTTTTGTTGTGAACCAGCCGCCCTTGCCGGGGATACCGCGTCTTCTCTGCCAGCCGCAACGTCCGCAGTAGATTTCGCCCATTTTGCCGTCTTCAATAAACTTCTTCAAATATTTTGCAGTTTTGCGGTAACGGTTATTTCTCATAACCATCAGCTTTTTGCCCGATTTTTCAGCCGCATCCATCATTCTCTGAGCCTCTGCCGATGAAACAGCGTCAGGCTTTTCACAAAATACGTTTATGCCGCTTTCAAGAGCTTCAACAGCAATGATTGAATGAAGATAGTTTGGAGTACAAATATCAATAAAATCCAATCCTTCAACCTTCAAAAGCTCCTTATAATCGGTGAAAGCTGCCACATCAGGCATCGCAAACTTTTCCTTGAATGTATCAATTTTTTCGGGAACAATATCACAAATTGCCACAATTTCAACATTTTCCATGGTTTCATAACCGGTCATGTGCGGACCACGACAAATGCCGCCCAAACCAATAAGTCCAACCTTTAATTTTTTACTCATAATCGTATCCTCCATAAAAAAAGAATATTTTTTTCATTTTCAGTATAGCATAATCAAAAATTCTATGATATAATATATTTAATCAAAAATATCAATTTTTTACGATTGGGGTTGATTTGATGTATAATATACCCGAAGGGCCGTTTATTGTAAACGGAATAAAAAGCTGGATTCATTGCGTCAAATGTTATGGAAAAAAAAGCAAAACCCATATTCCGGGCAATTATCATTACCATGATTATATTGAGCTCCTCTATGCTTTTGATGCCGATGTCGTTGTGTGGTCAGGGGGCGAAAAGAACAGCTTCCGCACGGGCGATTTGATTATTATCAACTCCGAGGAATCCCACACCTTCACATATAACCGTGATTCACATTATGTCTGCATAAAATTCCTGCCCCACATACTTTACGCCGACGAAGCATCACTTTTTGAATTCAGGTATGTTGTGCCCTTTCTTCTTGAAAATTCACGTCAGAAAATTTTCCGCAGCAACGAGCTGAGCGGCACCGACGTAAAAGGGCTTATAACTGAAATTATGGAGGAATGGGACAACATGGATTCCGCTTTTGAGCTGATTATTCGTGCAAACATACTGAAAATATTTGCAGGCATATTCCGCCACTGGCATCAAAGCAACATTCTGCCCGAAGCTGCGCAAATCACCGATACCCTGAAAACTGCTCTGCAATACGTTGACGAAAACTTCAGCACAGCCACCGAAGCCGAGGTTGCGGCACACTGCAACATGAGCTACAACCACTTTTCCTTCCTTTTTAAAAAGGCAATGGGAAAGAGCTTTGTTGAATACATAACCTTTTTACGACTTCGTGAAGCCGAAAAGTTGCTCCTTTCCTCCGACAAAAGTATAACCGACATCGCAAGCCGTTCGGGCTTTTCAACCTCAAGCTACTTTATTTCAAAATTCAAAAAATACAAAGGAATGACCCCACGGCAATTCCGTGAAAAAACACGAAATATGACCTTAGCCTGACAGGAGCCAAAGTTCAAAGACCCGAAAAGTCATTCTGAGCCAAAGGCGAAGAATCTTAATAAAATGCTACTTTTTCAGATTCCTCACTTTGTTCGGAATGACGCTTCGGGTCATTATAAACAATTATTCAATTATTTCCGCTCCGCACACAGGCTTCAGACTCTCAGGAGACTCCCACACCATAACCTTTGCTTGGGTATACGACTTGTGGGTTGCAAATTCAAGGTCTTCGCCTTCAAAAACAGCCGACTGTGCTTCAACAAGTCTTTCGTTTTCATAAAGGGCAAGGATAACGGTTGTTCCTGTCTTCACATTGATTGGATTAACCGCAAAAGCCTTTTTATCCTCCGAAACTGTTGTTTTTGTTCCTTCAAACTTAACAACCGTAATTGTGTATGTATTTGCTTTCAACTGATTTTCCGGGGTGGGTGTCAGGGTAATTTCAACCTTCTTTTCATCGGTGTCCAAATCAACCTTTTTGCTTCTTCCTATTCCCGCAATGTTTCCATTAACATTTATTGTTGCATTTTCACTCCTTGTGGTAAAGGAAATCTGTGTTGCATTTTGGGGTACATAAACCAGATACTTAGTTATGTCCGAATCAAAGTCCCTGTCCCAAACACCAATATCCGTAATTATCGAGCTTGCTCTCACGCTGACCGTAACCACAATTGATTTTGTTGTTTGGATTCCGCTTGCATCCTCTGCAGTTGCCGTCAGAACAATCTTTCCGTTTTTGAGAGGTGTCACAAGACCGTTTTCATCAACCGTTGCAACCGATTCATCACTAACCGACCACTGTGCATTTTTATTTGTGGTATAATCAGGCAAAATTATAACGCTGTACCGGGACGGCTCTGTGATTGCTTCTTCTCCCACGATTTCAATGCTTTCGGCATGCTTCACAATCTCAATTGTTTTGGTTGCAAAAACCTCGCTTCCGTCTTTCGCTGTTGCCGTCAGAACAACCGTTCCGCTTGTTACGGGAGTCACAATTCCAAACTCGTCAACTGTTGCAATCTCTTCATTGTCAATTGTCCAGAAAACTTCTTTATTTGAAGTGTAATCGGGGCTGACCGTCGCCGTATACTGTGTAGGTGACGAAATGTTGTCCTCGCCCGTGATTTCAATGCTTTCCGCAAGCTTGATTACAGTAATTTCCTTTGTTGCAATAACTCCGCTTCCGTCCTTTGCGGCAACAGTAACAGTCACAACTCCGCTTGTGACGGGGGTCACAACACCATTCTGGTCTATAATCGCAATTTCTTCGTTATCAATCAGCCATTCAACCTCTTTGTTTGTTGCATAATCGGGGAATATATTTGCAGTATAAGCTGTGGCTTCCGTAATGCTGTCAGCGCCCGTAATTTCAATGCTTTCCACAAACCTTGTAACGGTGACGGTCTTTGTTGTAAACACACCGCTTCCATCCTTTGCAGTTGCAGTTAAAGTGAATGTTCCGCTTGTTATGGGAGTCACAACACCAAACTCATCAACCGTTGCAATGCTTTTATCATCAACCGACCATTCAACTTCCTTGTTTGTGGTGTAATCAGGGCTGACAATTGCCGTATATGTGCTTTCGGCAGAAATCACATCCACACCCGAAATCTCAATGTTTTCCGCAAGCTTGGGCAGAATTTCAAGGTTCCCTGCAATTCTTTCCTCAAAGGAATATTCATCATTCCCAATCAGACAGGATTCCTCTGTCACCTCAATCTGCACCACACCCGACACAGCGTTCTTTGAAACATCAAAGGTCAGTTCAAAGGGTGTGTAAATCACTTGTTTCGGAATCCAATCCGCATCGGAACGCATACCAATAACAACCGTTGTTGTGTATCCGTCTTGTGTATATTCATCATCTTTTTCAATATACGCAAAATCCTTTGGAGTAATTTCCTTTAGAGTCAGACTTTCAGGGTATCTGATGTAGAAATATACCACAGTTGCATCCTTGTCCGTCGCAAAGGAAACAGCTTTTTTCACATCCTTTGAGCCGATAACCGCACTCTCCGCACCCGAAACCTCAACCTTGTTGAGCAATGGATGATAAACCCTTGTATAAAGATTCAGAATCCCCTGTTCAATGGGCTTGTCAATGGGATATTCATTCTGCATTTCCTTGTCGGTATACAGCTTCACTATATTATAATCGGGAATTTCAATTTCGGAGGTATCAACCACTTCTCCCAATGGCTGCAGCTTGTTGCTGAGTTCATTGCCATCTTCGTCCAACAATCTAACATTTCCAAGAAACTTTACATCAGTAGAGGAAATGTGGGAATTGCCATTGCCAAAATTAATTTTATTAAACTCATCCTCTGTTCCGATATAACAAATTTCATCACAACCCCATATTCCTATGTAGGCAGGGAGCTTTTTTACCGAATTACCAAATATGATTTTATTAATATTTGTACTCTCAAAAGGCTTATAATTATATTCGTCAAAATCTTCCACCGTTACGGCATTCCAGTATATTTCAGCTAAGGCTTTACATCCCTTAAATGCCGCACCGTTTATATTTGTGACCTTTTCAGGTATATCAATGCTTGTCAGTGCTGTACAATTCTCAAAAGCATTGCCCCCTATTGTGGTTAAGCTCTCAGGCAGGTCAACGCTGTTCAATCCATCACAGGCTTTAAATGCACCCATCTCGACTTTTGTCACGCCCTCAGGAATCGTAACACTTTTCAAGCCCGAATATCCGCAAAAGGCACCGTCAGGAACAGCTGTTATTCCATTGGGTATAACCAAATCCTCAATTAGCGTGTCATTAACATAAAAGCCCTTTGCATAATATAAAGGATTACTTGTAAAAGAACTTACGCTTGAATAAGAAAATGAAATATTGAACCATTGACTCAAATCATTGATATGAACCGATTCTATTCCCGAACACCCGGAAAAAGCTCCGCTTCCAATGGTTTTTATGTTTCTGCCAAATTTAACGGTTTTCAGATTTTCACAGTTTGAAAAAGCAGAATAATCTATTTCACGCACATTACTGTTGCTCAAATCAAGAGTTGTTATGCTGCTGCAACCGGCAAAAGCACCTGACTCTATTTTGGTAATACTGCTGGGTATTGTCAGTGTTTCAACAGGACTTCCGTTCAGCCACAGCTCTGCTCTACCGCTATACAATGGATTTGCACTCGTCGACATACTGATTCTGCACCATGCTGCCAAATCGGTTATATTCACCCTTTTAAGTTTATTACAGCCGCTGAAGGCATAGCTTTCAATTGATATAACAGTTTTAGGTATATCTATACTCGCCAGACCCGAACAGTTATAAAATGCAGAATTCCCTATTGACACAACTCCCGTGGGTATAGTCACACTCGTCAGGCTTGAACAAGCATTAAATGCCGAGTTTCCGATTTTTGTTACAGGATAATTGTTGATTACCGCCGGTATTTCAACGGTTGTTACGGATGTTTTGCAGTCCGTAATAGTCACCTCATTATTTGACATCTCATAAGTCAGATTTCCGTAAGTCGCCGCCGAAACACTTACTGCACCAAACACAATCAAGCTGAGGATAAACACCAAAGATAACAAAATATTTTTCTTCATTTTATCTTTCCTTCTTTCAAGTTCTGATGTAAACTTTTTTACATATTTTATCATTATACCACACAAGTCATATTTTGTAAATAAATTTTGAGGTTTTAAGTTACATCACCTGTTTTCACGTGATAAAATCAATTTTCAGAGAAAAGTGAAGAGCACGAAAAAAAGACAGATTTTTCTGAAATCCGTCTTTTTTTCTGGGAAAGCAGAACCTTAAGGATATTTTAATTTATGGTCGATATGCAATCTTCGATTGCTCGATATTTTTACTTCGTAAAATCGATATGTTTTCGCTTTACTCAAACTCGATATGATATAAATCTCGTCGCGTTAGCGATATATCGAGTGCATCTGCACATATCGAGTCATTTATGACATATCGAAAATCTCTTAAGAGATTTATATCGCTGAAAAAAGCGTACTGAAAATTCAGTACGCTTTTTCAATGGCACCCACAGTAGGAATCGAACCTACAACTAGCCCTTAGGAGGGGCTTGTTATATCCATTTAACTATGTGGGCATATATTCAATTGTAATGAAAACTGCAAATCAGTTTGCGACAAGCCCCTCCTAAGATTCAATCAAAGGGCTTGTAGATTATGTGCGAAACGAATAACAAGGTTCGCTCAGCCGTCAAAATCTTTGATTTTGCTCACGGCGTGCGGTTCTTATATCCATTTAACTATGTGGGCATATATTCAATTGTAACGAAAACTGCAAATCGGTTTGCAACAAGCCCCTCCTAAGATAAAAGGGCTTGTATATTTTCACTTAAAAAAGTATACCACATCAAACCAAATTCTGCAAGTGTTTTTTACACAAAATCCGAAAGAATTATGTTACTCACAAAAAATCCCTTATCCGAAAATCGGATAACACCCTTTTCTCTTATCAAAAATCCCATTTTTTGATACTTTTCAATTTGTGCACCAAAAATTTCATCAATGTTCAATTTAAACCTTTTTTCGAATTCTGTTTCAGAAATACCCCTTTTGAGTCTCAGCCCCAAAAACACAAATTCACTCATTTTGTCAAAATCGGTCAAAGCCTCGTTTTCCGCAACTGCACGAGAATCCTTTTCCACACGGTCAATATATTCACATATATCCAAAGTGTTCGAAAATCTCACTCCCTCAGCACAGGAAAAAGCCCCTGCACCAATCCCCACAAAATCATCGCACTTCCAGTATTTCAAATTGTGTCGGGATTCGCATCCTGCCTTTGCAAAGTTTGAAATTTCATACCTTTCATATCCCTGTCCACCCAAAAATTCCACCGCCGCCTCATACATATCCGCCACAGCATCATCATCGGGCAAATCCAAATCCATTTTTGAAAAAGGGGTCCCTTCCTCAATCTTCAGAGAATAGCACGAAATGTGTTCTGTTCCGAATTCCACAGCACAATTCAAAGTGTTTTTCCAGTCGGTCATTGTCTGTTTCGGCAACCCGTACATAAGGTCAAGGGAAATGTTTTCAAAGCCTGCCGCACGCGCATTTTTAAAACATTTTGAAAAATCTTCAAATGTATGAATTCTGCCCAATTCTTTCAGGCATATATTATCCGCCGACTGTAACCCAATGCTCAGGCGATTGAATCCATACTCACGCAATTTTTTCAGACCATCAAAATCAATCGTTCCGGGATTACATTCAATGGAGATTTCACAATTTGAACATTGTTCAAACAATTCTTTTATTTTATCAAGGGCATTACAAATATAGCTTGTGTCAACAAAAGTTGGCGTTCCGCCGCCGAAATATATTGTGTCAACAGGCAACGGATATTTTTCCGCAACACCTTCGATTTCCTTCAAAAGAGCAGAAAAATAGGGCTGTATGTACTCTTCCTTTCCTGCATATGAATTGAAATCACAATAGCCACACTTGGCTTTGCAAAAAGGAATATGAACATAAAGCCCCAAAGTTTTCATTTTATTAAACACCCTCGTTCAGCAAGGCTGAGTCTTTCTCTAATCCAGTTTCAGAACCGACATAAACGCCTCCTGTGGCACTTCAACGGTACCCACCTGACGCATACGCTTTTTACCTTCCTTCTGTTTTTCAAGAAGTTTTTTCTTTCGGGTAATATCACCGCCATAACACTTGGCAAGCACGTCTTTTCGCATTGCACGAACTGTTTCGCGGGCAATAATCTTGTTTCCGATTGCCGCCTGAATGGGAATTTCAAAAAGCTGACGGGGAATTGATTCCTTTAGCTTTTCGGCAATTCTTCTTCCTCTGGCATATGAGCTGTCCTTGTGAACAATAAAGGAAAGTGCATCAACCATATCACCGTTGAGCAAAATATCAAGCTTCACAAGATCAGACTTCTGATAATTCTTCATTTCATAGTCAAATGACGCATAACCTCTTGTTCTTGACTTCAATGCATCAAAGAAGTCATAAATAATTTCATTGAGAGGCAATTCATACTTCAAGGTAACACGATTTGCATCAAGATATGTCATATCAATATACAAGCCTCTGCGTTCCTGACAAAGCTCCATAATACTTCCCACAAACTCCTTGGGAGTCATTATGTTTGCCGCAACAATTGGTTCTGTCATATGGTCAATTTCCTGCGGTTCGGGAAGGTTTGTGGGGTTGGAAATCAGCAATTTTGTTCCGTCGGTTTTGAAAACTTCATACTCAACCGAAGGAGCAGTTGTCACAAGGTCAAGATTATATTCCCTTTCAAGACGTTCCTGAATGATTTCCATATGCAAAAGCCCAAGAAATCCGCAACGGAATCCAAAGCCAAGAGCAACCGAGGTTTCAGCCTCAAACTGAAGCGCTGCATCATTGAGCTGCAACTTTTCAAGCGCATCACGCAAATCATTATACCTTGCACCATCGGCAGGATAAACGCCCGAATATACCATTGGCTGAACGTCCTTATAACCGGGAAGAGCATCTGTCGCACCATTTTCAACGGTTGTAACAGTATCACCCACACGAACCTCACGGACGTTTTTGATGCTTGCTGTGATATACCCAACCTCGCCGGCTTTGATTTCCTTTGCAGGGAGCATACCCATGGGGTTGAGATAACCCACCTCAACAACATCAAAGGTACTGCCCGTTGCCATCATCTTTATGAGGTCACCGGTTTTCACCTTGCCGTCAAACACACGCACATAAGCAATAACACCCTTATAGCTGTCATAATATGAGTCAAAAATCAGAGCCTTGAGGGGTGCACTTTCGTCCCCCTGCGGAGGCGGAACAGCCTCAACAATACGTTCAAGAACAGCTTCAATGTTGATTCCGTTCTTTGCAGAAATACATGGTGCATTCTGAGCTTCGATGCCGATTACGTCCTCAATTTCCTGCTTCACCACCTCAGGCTGAGCCGAAGGCAGGTCAATCTTGTTGACAACAGGAACAAGCTCAAGGTCATGTTCCATGGCAAGATAAGTGTTGCCCAGGGTCTGAGCCTCAATTCCCTGTGCCGCATCAACAATCAGCAAAGCCCCCTCACAAGCCGCCAGACTTCGGGAAACTTCATAGTTAAAGTCAACGTGTCCGGGGGTGTCAATAAGGTTCAGCACATACTTTTGTCCGTCATTGGCAGAATACAAAAGCCGAACTGCACGAGCCTTAATGGTTATTCCCCTCTCCTTTTCCAAATCCATATTGTCAAGAACCTGATCCTGCATCTCACGGTTTGTAAGCGCTCCGGTCTTTTCAAGAAGACGGTCAGCAAGGGTTGACTTTCCGTGGTCAATATGAGCAATAATCGAAAAATTGCGTATGTTGTTCTGATATTCGTTCATTCTAAATCTATCCTAATTTCATATAAAATTTATGTTCTCTCCCTCAGTCAGAGCAGGTGACCGAGGGAGAACATATTATTGTTTTTTAACCTTTGAATCCGTTGGGGTTATTCTGCTGCCATCTCCACGTATCGGCACACATATCCTCAAGATTCTTCTTTGCTTCAAAGCCGATTTCTTCTCTTGCCTTTTTGGGGTCGGCATAGCAGGCATCAATATCTCCGGGACGTCTTGCTTCAAGCTCATAAGGAAGTTCTTTGCCGCAAGCCTTTCCAAATGCCTTAATCATGTCAAGAACGCTGTAACCCTGACCTGTTCCAAGATTGTATGTAACAACACCAACATGATTCTCAATTTTTCTGAGTGCGCAAAGATGTCCGTCTGCAAGGTCAATTACGTGAATATAGTCACGCACACCTGTGCCGTCGTGAGTATCATAGTCACTTCCGAAAACGTGAACATAGTCACGCTTGCCAACAGCAACCTGTGAAATATAAGGCATAAGGTTATTGGGAATACCCTGCGGGTCTTCACCAATCAAACCGCTTTCATGAGCACCAACGGGATTGAAATATCTGAGAAGGGCAATATCCCATTCCTCATCGGCAACCGCCAGATCACGGAGAATTTCTTCAATCATCAGCTTTGTTCTGCCGTATGGGTTTGTGCACGAAAGAGGGAAGTCCTCACGAATGGGAACAGACTCAGGCTTTCCGTATACCGTTGCCGAAGAACTGAACACCAGTTTTTTGCAACCATACTGACTCATAAGCTCACAAAGATTAATTGTGCTGTACAGATTATTATGATAATATGCAAGGGGCATAGCCACAGATTCGCCAACAGCCTTGAGACCTGCAAAGTGAATAGCCGCATCAAAAGTATTCTCCTTGAAAACAACTTCAAGAGCCTCTTTGTCAACCATATCAATCTTATAGAACTTCAAATCCTTGCCGGTAATCTTTTTCACTCTGTTGAGGGATTCCTCACAGCTGTTTGAAAGATTATCAACAACCGTCACCTCGTAGCCAGCATCAAGCAATTGAACGCAGGTGTGGCTTCCTATATAGCCTGCACCGCCTGTAACTAAAATATGCATAGTATTTCCTCCAATCCGTCATAAACACGACGTGTTAATTTTGAGCTTATATTTTAACATATTTTTCAGTTTTTTTCAAGTGTTTTCTTTCAGATACAATACATTTTTAAATATTTTTTATTTTTACTTGTATTTTATCAGCTTTAATGGTATAATGTCATCACCACACTTTTTTACCTTAAACCAATTACGCAGAAAGGATAAAAAAACAGAATAAACGCAAAAAGTAGGAGATACGCTATGTAAAAAGCGTATGTTCTTCTTTCGCCCAATCCTGGCTTTTTGTGAGTATTCTATTTATGTCCAGCGTATATGGTAAAAAGTGTGTGGTAACCTTTTGAAAGAGACTACGTTTTTTAGTGCGTGGCTCTGCAAAAGGGTCACGCACTTTTTTTGTTTCTGTAACAAATGTTGGGGCAAATCACTTTGGAAAGATCCTTCGCTTCACTCAGGATGACCATGCTTTGTTTGTTGTAGCGTCATTCTGAGCAATGTGCGAAGAATCTTTATGTCAACCCCCAACATTTGCTAAAGAAAAATTTTTACATTTAGGAGGTAGTATTATGAAAACCAAAAAAACAATCATCACCATTCTCACCCTGCTGTTAATTCTCTCATTTCCATTAACAGCCCTTGCACACAGCGGAAGAACCGACAGCAGAGGCGGGCATCGGGACAACAGGAACAAAAGCGGACTCGGTTTCTACCACTATCACTGCGGAGGCTATCCGGCACATCTTCATCCCGGTAGTTTATGCCCCTACCGCAATCCCCAAAGACAGGTGAAATTTTACAATAACAGTATATATAAGTTCTGACATCACAAAACAACAAAGGGATGTTGCGTTAAGCAATATTTTTTCACAAATCCTGAAAGGATTTATTTCGTTGAAAAAGCGACTTGTCGAAACAAGTCGCTTTTTTACTTTATTCCAGATAATCTTTGAGTTTTTTGCTTCTGCTTGGATGACGGAGCTTTCTCAGCGCCTTTGCTTCAATCTGACGAATTCTTTCACGGGTAACGTTGAATTCCTTGCCCACTTCTTCAAGGGTTCTGGCTCTGCCGTTGTCCAGACCGAAGCGGAGTCTCAGAACCTTTTCCTCACGGGGTGTCAGAGTGCTGAGCACATCCACAAGCTGTTCCTTCAAAAGGCGGAAGGTTGCCGCATCCTGGGGAGCAGGAGTCTCGTTGTCCTGAATGAAGTCCTGAAGCGAGCTGTCCTCCTCTTCACCGATTGGTGTTTCAAGAGACACAGGCTCCTGAGCAATCTTCATAATTTCGCCAACCTTGTCAATGGGCATATTAAGCTCCTTTGCAACTTCTTCGGGCAGGGGATCACGTCCCAGCTCCTGAACAAGCTGACGGGTAACTCTTATGAACTTGTTGATTGTTTCAACCATATGAACAGGAATACGGATTGTTCGTGCCTGATCGGCAATGGCACGGGTGATTGCCTGACGTATCCACCATGTGGCGTAGGTACTGAACTTATAGCCCTTTGTGTAATCAAACTTTTCAACAGCTTTGATAAGTCCCAGATTTCCTTCCTGAATAAGGTCAAGAAACAGCATACCTCTGCCAACATATCTCTTTGCAATGCTCACAACAAGACGGAGATTCGCCTCTGCCAAACGATGCTTTGCATCAAGGTCGCCATCGGACATCTTCTGGGCAAGGTCAGCTTCCTCCTGACCCGAAAGAAGGGGAACTTTTCCGATTTCCTTCAGATACATACGAACAGGGTCATCAATGCTGACGCTGTCCGGAACTGTGAGGTCAGCAAGCTCATCCTCGGTGATTTCAAAATCCTCGTCGCCCTCAAGCTCGGGAATATCATCGCCGAAGTTGCCTATAATCTCAATTCCTGTTTTTTCAATCAGGTCAAAGATTCGTTCAATCTGTTCGGTTTCCATTTCAACGGCTTCAAGCTTTGCCGAAATCTCACCAAGTGTAAGTTCGCCCGCCTTTTTGCCCTGTTCAAGCAGTTCCTGAACGGCTTGCTTCTGAACCTCTTTTGAAACGGTCTTTTTTGTTTCCGCAGATTTTTCTGCACTTTTTTTCTTGTTACTCATTCTTTTTCGCCTTTCTACTTTTTATCCTTTTTCAATCTGTCCATAATCTCCTGAAGCTTTTGGGTGTCACCCTCAACTGCCGCCGTCTTGTCCTGCTGCTTCTGCTTATAGCCAAGAATAATACGGAACGGCATCCTTGCCGCTTCAAGCTTGTTATCAACATTTTTATCATCCGAAAGAATTTCCGAAACTGCGCCAATATCTCCGCCGTCAAACTCCGAAATCACCGACATGGGATTAACCTTTCCGTCACGTCCCATTGTTTCAAAAATAATTAACGCAAGCTTTCTGTGAAGCCCCTCCGAAAAATCCTCGGGCGCAAGTCTCTCTTTCACACCTTTGAAAATTTCCTTTTCGCACATCAGATTCAGCATAAGCTTTTCGGCATTATAAAGCCGCATCTTGTCCAAATCTGTTCTTCCGCCCGTCCGTTCCTCAAACTCACGTTTTTCACGCCGCATATCACGGGTTCGGTCGGACGACCGCTTTCTGCGTATAACGTTGTCAACCTGAGCGCTGATGCTGTCGGGTGAAATTTCTGTCTTTCGTCCTATCTTTTTTATATAAATTTCTCTTTCGACACCGTTGCTTATATTGGCAAGAATTCTTGCAATTTGCTCAATAAATTCCAATTTTTCAACAGTATCCTCAAGATTATATTTTTTCTCAATATTCGCTATTTTATACTCAATGAAGCTCACGGCGTTATCAATCAACAGCCCAAACATCTCAGGCCCTTTGGTTTTTATATATTCATCGGGGTCCTTTCCTTCATTGATTGTCAGAACCTTTGTTTTGATGTTGGCTTCTCTGAGAATTTCCCCTGCCTTGTCGGTTGCCTTTTGCCCTGCCTCATCTGAGTCATAGCAAAGCACCGCCTTGTCGGCATACCGTTTCAGAAGTTCTGCCTGCTGAGGAGTGAATGCTGTTCCCAAAGACGCCACCGCATTGTCAAATCCGCTCTGATGCAGAGAAATAACATCCATATAACCTTCCATCAGCAAAAACTGACCCGCCTTTGTGTTCTTTGCAATGTTCATGGCAAAAAGGTTGTCCTTCTTTTTGAACACAAGGGTTTCGGGAGAGTTGAGATATTTTGGGGCATTGTCCTTATCGGTGAGGATTCGTCCGCCAAAGGCAATAACGTTTCCTCTCAAATCAAGGATGGGAAACATCACCCTGTCACGGAACTTGTCAAACACCGTGCCGTTGTCACGTTTCACCGCAAGCCCTGCCTCACAAAGCTCCTCCTCGGTGTAACCCTTTTCCTTCATATAATCAATCAGCGCCGACCACGAATCGGGGGCATAACCAAGCCCGAACCGCCGTATTGTTGCGTCAAGAAGTTTTCTGTTCTGAAGATAGTCAAGAGCCGCCTTGTTTTTGGGCTCATTGAGCTGTGCATAAAAGAACCGCCCGGCTTCCGCATTCATTTCATACATCCGCTTCTTCTTTTCATGAAGCTGTGCGGCACGGTTGCGTTCCGCAGCGGTACGGTAATCGGGAATGGGAACACCTGCACGTTCCGCAAGGAACTTCACAGCTTCCATAAAGTCCAGATTTTCCTTCTGCATTATGAAATGAATTGCCGTCCCCCCTGCACCGCAGCCAAAGCAATGAAACAACTGCTTGTCCGGCGAAACCGAAAAGGATGGGGTTTTTTTGTCGTTATGCAAGGGACAGAGAGCCTGAAAACGGTTTCCCACACGCTTCAGCGACACATAACGGGAAATCAAATCAACAATATCATTCTTTTCAAGAACTTCATCAACAAAATCCTGAAAATCAACCGATTGCTTCAAACTCTCACCACCTTATGTTTTATTAATTCGACAAATTCTTTCGGTTTCCTTTTTTATTCTGTATTATTATCTTAGTATTTAAAGCCATAATTTTGTAGGGCACAGCCTTCAGGATGTGCCGAAATCGGTTCGTCGGAAACCGCCGAACCCTACATTGTCCACACGTTTGTGCAATTTAGCTGCATTGCCATCGCAACGCTACCCTCTCCACGACTTAGGCACAAAATACCTGTCATAAAGGCTCAGAGCATATCTGTCTGTCATACCTGCAACATGGTCTCGGACAACAATCATATTATCCTCGCTGCAGCTGATTGCACGAACCTTGTCCGAAATCAGTTCGGGCTTTTCAAGAAACAGCTCAAAAAGTGATTTTATCACATTAAAGGACTTTTTTTCCTCTGCCTTTGCATAGTCGTTGAGATAAACATTCTCAAACATAAACTTGCGCAAACCCATCATAGCCTCAAAAACTTCAGACTCCATTATTATATCGGGCTGATTATCGCTGGCACGGATTATACTTTTTATCATAGAATCAATTCTTGCGGAATGGCTCTTTCCCAACACCTTGGAAAACTCTTTCGGAATATCGTCTTCGGTGATAACGCCGCCACGCACCGCATCGTCAATATCATGGTTTATATATGCAATTTTATCGGCAAACCGTATAATTCTGCCCTCAAGGGTCTGAGGCATCTTGTCGCCCGTGTGACAGAGTATTCCGTCACGCACCTCCGCCGTCAGATTCAAACCGCCCTTGCGTTCAAGAACATTCACAACCCTCAGGCTTTGTTCGTTGTGTCTAAAGCCTTCAGGACAAAGATGGTCAATCGTTCGCTCTCCTGCGTGTCCAAAGGGCGTGTGCCCCAAATCATGGCCAAGGGAAATGGCTTCGGTCAGGTCCTCATTAAGCCCCAGAGCACGTGAAATCGTCCGTGCAATCTGCGACACCTCAAGGGTGTGTGTCAGTCGGGTGCGGTAATGGTCGCCCGCAGGGGACAAAAACACCTGAGTCTTGTGCTTGAGACGTCTGAACGCCTTTGAATGAATAATGCGGTCACGGTCACGCTGAAACTCGGTTCGGATTTCGCTTGGTTCTTCGTTTCGTGCCCTGCCTGCGGTTTTTGAACTGAACACCGCATACGGACTGAGATAAAATTTCTCTTTTTCTTCAATTCTTTCCCTGATTGTCATTTTTTCACCTGACTTTATCCAAAAATACTCTTCTTTATGTTTTTTCTTCATTTACGGCAAAAATCCTTTTTTTTATTGACAAAACCTTCCATATATATATATAATAATAGCATAAACTAACATACGGAGGCATGATAAAAAGATAAGTGGTAGACAATGCGAGAACTCTGAAAATCTGATACAATAGAAGTAGCAGAAAGACAGAGTAGATACTAATTCGACATATTTAATGGTCTTTGAGATC
>JAZRMZ010000157.1:0-30891 GCA_045647905.1 Clostridia bacterium | reverse complement strand
AAGAACATCAAGATGCGCCACGACATTGCGCGTGTGGCACGGGAATACTACTATGAGAATGGGTTTTTGGAAATTGAAACACCCATTGCGACTTCGCTGCCATATCTCTCGCCCATGGTTCTTGAAGCGGCGGGCTGTCCTGTGTCGCCATTCTACGGATATATGAATGAATTGCGTAAGGCTGTGCCTGTTCTTACGGCGTTTGGACTATACAAAACAGAAAACGGAGAAACATATAATTATAAGGACGACACTCAATATAAAAAGGACATCGAAACGTATTTTGATTTGGTTTATAACAATGCAGGCAGTGATGTTGAAAGGATACAAAGTCTTTTTGAGGCAAAATAGAGGAGCTGTGAAAAAATGGTGAATATGAGTTATGACACAAAAATAAAGGAATGGATTGAAGAACACAGGGACGAAATCCTTGAAAAGTGGATGCGGATTGCGTCAATACCTTCAATCAAAGGTGAGGCAGAGACTGACGCTCCCTTTGGCAAAGCTTGTGCAGAGGCTTTGAGGGCTTGTTCAGATATGTTTAGTGAATACGGTTTTGAATCGGGTCTTTATTCGGGTAACAAGTATGCTTTGGCAAGTCTTGGTGACGGTGAAAAAACAATCGGAATTTTCAGCCACAGCGATGTTGTCCCCGTGAATGAGGAGGACTGGATTTTCACAAAGCCCTTTGAACCCAAGATTGTGGAGGGAACACTTATCGGAAGAGGTGTTGAAGATAACAAATCGGGAGTTATGGCGGCTCTTTGTGCCATGAGAATAATCAAGGAATGTGAAATTCCTCTGAAAAGCCGCATTGTGACCTTTATTGGCTCGGAGGAAGAAACGGGAATGAGTGACATAAGGGCTTTTGTTGAGGAACAGCCCATGCCTCATGTGTCTTTGGTTCCCGATGCAGATTTTCCGTGCAGCATAGGGGAAAAAGGAATCTTCCATTTCTGGGCAAAGAGTGACGAGGTTTTGTGCGATATTGTTGAGTTCAAAGGCGGTGAGGCTTTTAATATTGTTCTTGACAAGGCTGTTGTGAAGTTGAAAAATAATTTGGGATTGAAGGCTGAACTTGAAGAAAAAATAAACGGAAAAGAACAGTTTTCACTTGAAGAAAAGGATGGCTTGTTGGTTCTGACCGCAAAGGGTATTGCAAAGCACGCCTGCGAGCCTGAAGGCTCGGTTAATGCGGCATATCTTGCGGCGGAACTGATTTCGGATGTTGAGGCGATTTCCGATGCTGACCGTGACGTGATGAAGACTGTGAAAAAAATTCTTGCCTGTCCCTTTGGCACTTCCATGGGGATTGACCACGACGATATTCGTTTTGGCAAGCTGACTTTTGTTAATGGTATGGTTGCTGTTGAGAACGGAAAGCTGATGCTGAGTTTTGATACCCGCTACGGTTCAACCTTGGAGCCTGAGGTTCTTGAAAAGAGGGTTATTGACAGCTTTGGAACTTTGGGTTGGAAGATTGAAATCAATTCACATTCAAAGGGCTTCTCGATTGCCGATGACAGCCCGATTCCGTCGGCGTTGGAGGAAGTTTATGGGGCGGTTACGGGTTTTGAACGTAAGGCAATCCGTCTTGGAGGCGGAACATATGCAAGGATTCTTGAGAATGCATTTTCCCTTGGAACATTTACCATGCGTGCAGACCGTGAAAAGCCCTTTATGGAAATGCCGGCAGGTCATGGCGGTGCTCATCAGGCAGATGAAAAGATTGACATTGAAGGCTTTTTTGATGCTGTTCGGGTGCTTACTCAGTATATTATAAATATTGATGAGGTATTTTTTGTATAATAGGAAAGATCCTTCGTTGCACTCAGGATGACAACTCCCTCAGTCACTTCGTGACAGCTCCCTCTGAGAGGGAGCCGGGGTCATTCTGAGCGTTAAGCGAAGAATCTTTACGGGACAGAAAAACCCAACTCTTGTCAGGTGACGTGAGTTGGGTTTTGTGCTATTTATTTTTATATCCGTCTATTACCGCTTTCATGGTTTCCATTGCGGGGCCGCCGGGGATTTTGCGGAGGTTCACGCAGGTTCCAAGTGAGATTGCGGTGTAAATATCCTCATCAAAGAGTTCGGAGAACTCCTTGAATTCTTCCATGCTCAGTGCGTCAATTACCTTGTTTGTGTCAAGGCAGTATGCAACCATTTTGCCAACAACGGCGTGTGCATCACGGAAGGGAAGACCTTTCTTCACAAGATAGTCTGCAACGTCGGTTGCGTTTGTGAAGCCGCCTTTTGCCCCCTCAAGCATTGCGTCTTTGTTGATTTTCATTGTTGCAAGCATTCCGCCGAATACGGGAAGGCACATCTTTACGGTGTCAAGGGCATCAAAAATCTGTTCTTTGTCTTCCTGCATATCCTTGTTGTATGCAAGGGGAAGACCCTTGAGCATTGTGAGAAGTCCCATAAGTGAACCGAATACTCTGCCCGACTTACCTCTTGCAAGCTCTGCAATGTCGGGGTTCTTCTTCTGTGGCATAATGCTTGAACCTGTGCTGTATGCATCGTCCAATGTCACAAAGCCGAATTCGTTTGAGCTCCACAAAATGATTTCTTCGGAAAAACGGCTGAGATGAACCATAATCATTGAAAGCACAAAGGCAAATTCGCAGATGAAGTCACGGTCTGAAACGCCGTCAATGCTGTTTTGGGTTATTCCGTCAAAGCCAAGCAGTTCAGCCACAAATGGTCTGTCAAGGGGATATGTTGTTCCGGCTAATGCACCGCTTCCGAGAGGCATAACGTTCATTCTTGCTCGCCAGTCCGCAAGTCGGGAAAGGTCACGGCTGAACATTTCGTAGTATGCCATGATGTGATGTGCAAAGGTGATTGGCTGTGCCTTTTGCAGATGTGTGTAGCCCGGCATGATTGTGTTCAGGTTTTCTTCGGCAAGAGTGAGGATTGTTTTCTGCAAATCTTCAAGCATTGCCTTCAGTTCTTCCGATTCGTCACGGAGATAGAGCTTGTTGTCAAGGGCCACCTGATCGTTTCGGCTTCTGCCTGTGTGGAGGCGTTTGCCAACATCGCCGATTCGGGAAATGAGGATTGTTTCAATATTCATGTGAATATCTTCGGCATCAATGGTGAATTCAACCTTGCCGTCCTCAATATCGGCAAGAATTTCGTCAAGGGTTTTTATGATAAGCTCTGCATCGGCTTGGGGGATAATTCCCTGCTTGCCCAGCATTTTTGCGTGTGCCTGACTTCCTTTGATGTCCTGTTTGTACATACGGCTGTCAAAACGGATTGATGAATTGAAATCGTCAACTGCCGCATCTGTGGATTTTGAAAATCTTCCACCCCATAGTTTCATAATGATTTCTCCTACAATTGTATTTAAGACTCTTCGGCTTTGCTCAGGGCGACGCAGTTTGTCGCTGTATGTCTGAGCCAAGGTCGAAGAATCCTTGTATAATAACAGAAATTCAGGGGCATCGGTGATGCCCCTGCTTGATGTTCGGTTTAGTTTTCTCCGTTTTTCTTCTTCATCAAAGCTCTAACCTTGAGGGGCAGACCGTAAAGGTTGATAAAGCCTTCGCTGTCCTTGTGGCTGTAAAGCTCCTTGCTGTCGCCGAATGATGCGATGTCTTCGTTGTAGAGTGAATACTTGGATTTTGCACCTGCAGGTGTGCAGCTTCCCTTGTAGAGCTTCAGGCGAACTGTTCCTGTAACGTACTTATCCATTTCGTCATACATAGCTGACATTGCTTCTCTGAGAGGTGTGAACCACTTTCCGTCATAAACAAGCTGTGAGAACTGAGTCTGGCTCATTCTCTTGAAAGCCTGAGTGTCACGGTCAAGACAGAGGTATTCAAGCTCCTGAATTGCGGTGTAGAGAATTGTGCCGCCGGGTGTTTCATAAACGCCTCTTGACTTCATACCAACAAGACGGTCTTCAACAATATCTGCAATACCAACGCCGTTTTTGCCGCCAAGCTCATTGAGCTTTTCAACAAGTGCAACGGGTGAAAGTTTTTCGCCGTTTACTGCAACGGGTTCACCTGCAACAAACTCAATTTCAACATATGTGGGTTCGTCGGGAGCCTGTTCGGGCGATACGCCAAGCTTCAGAAGGCTGTCGAACATGGGTTCGTTCCACGGGTCTTCAAGGTCCATACCTTCGTGGCTGATGTGCCAGATGTTTCTGTCACGTGAGTAAAGGTCCTTCTTTGTAACGGGAATTTCAATTCCGTGAGCGTTTGCATAGTCAACAGCATCTTCTCTTGATTTGATGTCCCAGATTCTCCAGGGAGCAATAATTTTCAGTGATGGGTCAAGAGCCTTGATTCCAAGCTCAAAACGAACCTGGTCGTTTCCTTTACCTGTTGCGCCGTGGCAGATTGCAACTGCGCCTTCCTTCTGTGCGATTTCAACCAGTCTCTTTGCAATGATGGGTCTTGCGTGTGATGTACCAAGGAGATATTTGCCCTCGTACATTGCACCTGATTTGAGTGTGGGGAAGATGTAGTCCTTAACATATTCGTCTCTCAAATCTTCGATATAGCACTTGAGTGCGCCTGAACGGATTGCACGTTCTTCAAGTCCGTCTGTTTCCTTACCCTGACCAACGTCGCCGCAAACGCAAACAACATCATAGTCATAGTTCTCTTTGAGCCACTGAATGATGATTGATGTGTCAAGTCCGCCGGAGTACGCCAGTACAACCTTATCTTTTGCCATTTGTATTACCTCCAATTTATGTATGACCAAAGGTCAAAAAATACTTGTTTTATTCAACAAAATATATTATAATATGAAAGAACAAAAAATGCAACCCTTTTTTTAAAAAGTTTTGTATTTTTATGCAATAATTATGAATTTTTATGCATAATTAATTTTGATATATGCATTTTTGAGAGAAAGGAACCAAAAATATGAGGATTTTGGGCATTGATCCGGGTTATGCAATTGTTGGTGTTGGGGTGGTTGACTTTGAAGGGAATCGCTTTAAGGTTGTGGAATTTGGTGCAATCACCACCGAGGCAGGCGAGGATATGTTTGACCGTTTGAAAAAAATTTATGATGAAGCGGTTGAGATAATTGAACGAACAAAGCCTGAATTTATGGCAATTGAAGAGCTGTTCTTCAACAGCAACCAGAAAACGGCCATTAATGTTGCTCAGGCGAGAGGCGTTTTGGTTCTTGCGGCAAAGAATTGCGGAGTTCCCATTTTTGAGTATACTCCACTTCAGGTGAAGCAGGCTGTTGTGGGTTATGGTCGTGCCGAAAAGGCTCAGGTTCAGCAGATGACAAAGGCGATTCTGAATCTTGAAAAGGTTCCAAAGCCTGACGACACGGCAGATGCTCTTGCGATAGCAATATGTCATGCCCATTCATATAGGGCATCAAAATGGTAGATATAAAGGAGAAGAAGTATGTCATATCTTGAAATTTTAAATAACAGAAAAGCAGATATAAATGTATTTTATAAAACCGTGGGTGAGTTAAGCTTGCCCTTGCAGGTGTTTTTGCCTGAGGAATTTGATGAAAGGGAAAAGTATAAAACCATAATTGCCATACACGGGGGAGGTTGGCATTCGCTGACGGAAACACCCGTTGAGTGGAACGGAAGCTGGATGGCAAATACTGCAAAGCACTATGCGCAGAAAGGGTATGTGGGCATAGTCTTTTCGTACCGTGATCTGGATTTTGGCAAAGATGGCGATGTTGGTGATTTGATTGAAGATTGCAGAGAAGCAATGCAATACATAAAAACCAATTTTTCGTTTGTGGATGATGAAAATATTGTGCTTATGGGTGACTCGGCGGGAGGACATCTTGCACTTTGCCTCGGAATGTGTTTGCCTTGCGGAGAAAAAGCGGCATTAATGCCAAACAAAATTGCGGCGTATAATCCCGTTACGGATTGCGTAAGCGATAAGTGGAATTATTGTGCCAAAGATGCGGAAAAGTATTCGCCGATGGATAATATAAAGTATACAGATTCCGAGATTCTGGTGATGCACGGAACGGCGGATGCCATTGTGGACATAAATGACAGCCGACTTTTTACCGAAAAAATGAAAGAGGCAGGAAACAACATTTCAATGGTTGAGATTCCCGATGCAGGTCATGCATTTATCCTTTTTGGATATAAATCGACGGATGAGGAAGTTGTGGATGCTTTGAAGATTACTGACGAAATTTTGAATTTGTGATTAAAGGGGGATGTATATATGAATTTTGATAAGCTTGAAAATCTTATGAATCGGTTTGTGGAGGATGAATATGCTCCCGGTAATACCATCAAAGTTTATCTTGGAAATGATATGGTTTTTGATTATTCTTGCGGATATTCTGATATGGAGAAAAAAATAAAGATGACGGGAGACGAATACTTTCACTTATATTCGTGTTCCAAAATAGCAACTGTTACAGCAGCTTTGCAGCTTGTTGAAAAAGGGCTTATTTTGCTGACGGACCCTCTTTATGAATATATCCCTGAATATAAGGAGATGTACATAAAAACCGACGACGGGGAATTGGTTAAGGCGAAAAATGATATAAAAGTGTTAAATTTATTCAATATGACTGCAGGTTTTACCTATAATATGAATACGGAGGGCATAAAAAAGGCACAACAGCTCACTCAGGGGAAAATGGACACAGAGACGGTTGTGAGATGTATTGCAGGTGACCCTCTTTCCTTTGAACCCGGTGAAAGATTTCAGTATAGCTTGTGCCATGATGTGCTTGCAGGTTTGGTTTCAATTGTTTCGGGGAAAAAATTCCGTGATTATATGCAGGAAAATATTTTTGACCCGTTGGAAATGAGCTCTGCTACATACCGTTTGAATCCTGATAAACAAAAGTATATGGCAAAGCAATATCAGTTTGTGTCCAAAAACAATAATGAAAATCTTGATTTGGTAGATGCACAGAAGTGCGGAAATGATAAAAAGGGCTTTTTTGAGGATGTTGGGCTTAATAACAGTCTGGTGCTTGGTGATGAATATGACAGCGGTGGCGCAGGAATAATTTCCAATGTATCGGATTATGCAAAATTTGCGGCAGCTTTGGCCAATTACGGACTGGGACTCACAGGTGAGAGAATTTTGTCACCTTCAACCGTGGAGCTGATGAGAACCAATACTTTGGATGAAAATCAGATTAAAACATTCAACTGGAAACAGCTTGAGGGCTATGGCTACGGGCTTGGAGTCCGCACAATGATTGACAGAGCAAAAGGCGGCTCACTTGGCAATGTGGGTGAGTTTGGCTGGGGCGGAGCGGCAGGCGCATCTGTTTATGTCGACCCTCAAATCGGACTGGCGGCTGTTTATGCAAAGCATACCTTAAATCCACGAGAAGAATATTATCAGCCACGGGTGAGAAATGTTTTATATTCCTGTCTGGCAAAATAATGCATTTTGGTCTTGTAATTTCGGAAAAATAATGATATAATATATCGATTAATTGTACAAGTATGTGGCAAAGGAGCAGATTTGCCTATGTTTTATTATATTTCGTGTACGGTTGCTCTGAAAACAGAGAGCTTTGCGGTTATTGATGCAAATGGCGTGGGCTATAATCTGTATGCAAGCACCAAAACTCTTGAAACAATAGGGGACGTTGGTTCTTGGGCAAAGCTTTTCACCTATGCAAACTTCAAGGCTTCTGCCGACATATTCGACCTTTACGGCTTTGCTGACCCGGAGGAGCTTAACCTCTTTGAAATGATTATCGGAGTTTCAAGAGTGGGGGCAAAGACGGCAATTTCGCTGCTTTCAAATATTTCCCCTTCAAAGTTTGCTCTTTGCGTTGTGACAAATGACTTTAAGTATATTGCAAGCAAAACTCCCGGCCTTGGTGCAAAGGGTGCGGAACGCATTGTTCTTGAACTGAAGGACAAGTTCAAGGGCGTGGATATTGGTGATATTTCAACCGATGAGGTTGTTGAGGTTTATCACGGCGGCGATTCGGAAGCAGAGGAGGCTGTCAGCGCTCTTATGGTTCTTGGGTATTCGGCTCAGGAGGCGAAGCGTGCTGTTTCGGGAGTGCACGGCTCTGTTGAGGAAATTGTTAAAGAAGCCCTCAAAAAACTTATGAAAGGGTAAGCCCTTATGGATTTTGATAACGAAAACAGAATTGTTACCTCCGGTGAGATTCACGGAGACAATGAAATTGAATATAGCCTCAGACCCAAATTGCTTGATGATTACATTGGTCAGAAAAAAGCAAAGGAAAATCTGAAGGTGTTTATGGAGGCGGCAAAGAAGCGAAACGAGTCTCTTGACCATGTTCTGCTTTACGGCCCGCCGGGATTGGGAAAGACAACCCTTGCAGGTATTATTGCCAACGAGATGGGGGTTAACATCCGCATAACGTCAGGCCCAGCCATTGAAAAGCAGGGTGACCTTGCGGCACTCCTTACCAACCTTTCAGAAAATGATATTTTGTTTATTGATGAAATTCACCGTCTGAACCGAAGCGTTGAAGAAATTCTTTATCCTGCCATGGAGGACGGTGCGCTTGATATTATAATCGGAAAAGGGCCTTCGGCACGGTCAATCAGGCTTGACTTGCCAAAGTTCACTCTGATTGGTGCAACCACAAAGGCAGGTGCCTTGACGGCACCCTTGCGTGACCGATTTGGGGTTATAAGCCGCCTTGAAATGTACACCAATGAGGAGCTTCAACAGATTATTGAGAGGTCGGCAGGAATTTTGGGGATTGAAATCACGCCAAAGGGAGCGGCAGAGATTGCTTCACGTTCGCGTGGTACGCCAAGAATTGCAAACCGGTTGCTCAAACGTGTCCGTGACTTTGCGGAGGTTGAGGCGAATGGCGTTATAACCGATCAGGTTGCGGATTTTGCACTGAGACGTCTTGAAATTGACAAGCTGGGACTTGACCGTACAGACAAGACAATGATTGAAGCAATTATAAATTTTTATGACGGCGGACCCGTTGGGCTTGATACCATTGCCGCAACAGTTGGCGAAGACAGCGACACAATTGAGGATGTTTATGAGCCTTATCTGATGCAGATTGGATTTATAAACCGAACTCCAAGAGGCAGAATGGTGACAAGAGTTGCCTATGAACACTTCCAACTGCCATATAATGATGTTGATTAATTATTCGAAAGGATGATATATAAATGGAAAAGAAAAAGTTTTATCTGACAACAGCCATTGCATACACTTCAAGAAAGCCCCATATCGGCAATACTTATGAAGTTGTGCTTTCGGATGCCATTGCCAGATTCAAGAGATTTGAAGGTTATGATGTGTTTTTTCTGACGGGTACAGATGAACACGGTCAGAAAATTGAACAGCTTGCAAATGAGGCAGGAATTTCGCCTCAGGAATATGTTGACGGCGTTGCAGGCGAAATCCGCACAATCTGGGATTTGATGAATTCATCATACGACAAGTTCATCAGAACAACCGATGATTATCACGTTGACAGCGTTCAGAAGATTTTCAAAAAGCTCTATGACCAGGGGGATATTTACAAGGATTCATACACCGGCTGGTACTGCACACCCTGCGAATCCTTCTGGACAGATACACAGCTTGTTGACGGAAAGTGTCCCGACTGTGGCCGTGACGTTCACAAGGGCAATGAGGAAGCGTATTTCTTCAAAATGAGCAAGTACCAGAAGGCTCTTGAAGACCATATTGAAGCAAACCCCGAATTCATTCAGCCTGAATCACGCAAAAAGGAAATGATAAACAACTTTATCAAGCCCGGTATTCAGGATTTGTGTGTTTCAAGAACAAGCATCAAGTGGGGTATCCCTGTGACTTTTGATGATAAGCACACAATTTATGTGTGGCTTGATGCACTCACAAACTATATCAATGCCCTTGGCTATACTCCCGATTCAAAGGGCGAGCTTTATAACAAATACTGGCCTGCCGATGTTCATATTATCGGAAAGGATATTTTGAGATTCCACACAATTTACTGGCCAATCTTCCTTATGGCGCTTGGTGAACCTCTCCCCAAAAAGGTTTTTGGACATCCGTGGCTCCTCAGCGGTGAGGATAAGATGAGCAAGTCGCTGGGAAATGTTATTTATGCAGACGATTTGGTTCGGCACTTTGGAACGGATGCAATCAGATATTATCTGCTCCGTGAAATGCCATATGCTCAGGACGGCACAATCACTTATGAAAAGATTGTTAATTCATATAACACAGACCTTGCAAACGTTCTGGGCAACCTTGCAAACAGAACCGTTGCAATGGTGAACAAGTATTTTGAGGGAATTGTTCCCGAAAAGGAAACTGCAACAGATTTTGATGCTGACCTCGGGGCAACAGCTGAAAAGGCAAAGGCTGATGTTGTTGCTCTTATGGACGAATTCCGCACGGCAGATGCTTTGGAGGCACTCTGGACAATTGCCAACCGTGCAAATAAATATATTGACGAAACAATGCCATGGGCACTGGCAAAGGACGAGGCGCAAATCGGAACTCTCAAAACTGTTATGTATAATCTTATTGAGGCTCTCCGCTGGATTGGCTCACTTCTTGAACCCTTTATGCCCGAAACTGCACAAAAGCTCATTGATGCGCTTGGGGCAAAGGCATATGCTCTTGATGAGCTTGTGAACTTTGGAACAGCTGCAGCAGGCTTCAAGGTTGGTGAAGCGGCAATGCTTTTTGCAAGAATTGATGCGGAAAAGAAGCTTGCCGAAATTGAGGAAGAAAATGCGGCAAACAAGGCACCGCAGATTGAAATTGAACCCTTCAAGGCAGATATTGAATTTGAAAAATTCCTTGACCTTGACATTCGTGTTGGCAAGGTTCTTGAATGTGAACCCGTGCCAAAATCCTCAAAGCTGTTGAGATTCACCATTGAAACCGGAAGCGAAACACGTCAGATTCTTTCAGGTGTTGCAAAGTTCTGCAAGCCCGAAGAAATGATTGGCAAAAACGTTTTGTTTGTTGCAAACTTCCCGCCCAGAAAGATGATGGGTCTTGAATCCAACGGAATGATTCTCAGTGCTGAATATAAGGATGATTTGACTGTTCTCACCGTTGATGAAAAGATTCAGAGCGGAGCACAGATTGTTTAATGACAGAGATTCGCTTCATCTTCGCCCCGGACACGGCTTTGGTTGCGTTTTTGGGTCATGCTGAGCTTGTCGAAGCATCTTGAAAAAGTTAGATTCTTCGACCACGCTTGTGCTTCGCTCAGAATGACTTCTGAAGTGATAACAAAAATTTTTATGGAGATATAAGATTATGAGTATTTTTAACAAGGCGGATATTCTTCTGCCGGAATGTGTTGATATGGAAAAATGGAGTGTTGTGGCTTGTGACCAGTACACAGCACAACCCGAATACTGGAAGGAAGCTGAGAAGTTTGTGGGTGACAGCCCTTCAACTCTCAATATTGTTTATCCGGAAGCTTTTCTTGCAGAAGGTGATGCAAGAATAGAAAAAATAAACAATACAATGAAGGAATATGTTGAAAAAAACATCTTTGCAACCCTCAAGGACAGCTTGATTTATGTTGAAAGAACCATGAACAGCGGAAAAATCCGCCGTGGCATTGTGGGAACAATCGACCTTGAAGAATATGATTTTTCAAAGGGCTCAAAGAGTGCGATTCGTGCCACAGAGGGCACAATTCTTGAAAGAATTCCTCCCAGAGTTAAAATCCGTGAAAAAGCTCCCCTTGAGCTTCCTCACGCAATACTTTTGATTAATGATGAAAAAGACAGCATTTTTGGCGGAATTGAAAAGAAAAAGCCTCTGTACGATTTTGATTTGATGTCGGGTGGAAACCATATTGCCGGCTGGCATATTTCGGGTGCTGATGCAGACATTCTTATTGAAAAACTTGATAAATTTGCAAAGAATGCTCCCGATAACCTTGCATATGCGGTTGGCGACGGCAACCATTCCCTTGCAACGGCAAAAACCTGCTGGGAGAACCTGAAAAAGACTTTGACCGAAGCTGAGCAGAAAACACATCCTGCGAGATTCTGTCTTGTTGAGGTGGAGAATATTCATGACAAGGCTCTTGAATTTGAACCCATTCATCGTGTTGTTTTTGGCAAGAGCTTTGATGAGGTGAAGTCGGCTCTTTGCAAATACTATGAAACAAGCGAAAATCAGGCCGACGGTGCACAGGAGATTGTTCTGGTCAGCGGTGAAAGAACAGAAAGTGTTTTTGTGTCAAATCCTTCGTCAAATCTGACGGTTGGAACGCTTCAGAACTTCCTTGACCATGAGGGTTATGAGCTTGATTATATACATGGTGACGATGTTGTGAGAAACCTTTCTGACAAGGCAGATGCGGTTGGATTTATTCTTCCCTGCCCTCAGAAGTCAGAGCTTTTTGAAACTGTTATTCTTGACGGTGCTCTTCCCAGAAAGACCTTTTCTATGGGTGAAGCAAACGAAAAGCGTTTCTATCTGGAAGCGAAAAAAATTGTTTAATAAAATTGGTCAGCTCCGTTGTTCTGAGCAATACTGTTAACTTAAGAAATTTACACCTTGACTTGTTATGCTGAGCGAAGCCGTAGGCGAAGTCGAAACATCAAAAAAACGAGATTCTTCGATTCTGCCGATGCTCCACTCGGGATGACGATGTTGGTTTGACAGTGTTGGTCGTTTTGAGGGAGCTGATTGTTTGAGTGTGGGAGATTTTTATGAAAGTAAAACTTGGATTTAATCATACAATGCGTGCCTGCAACATTGCGGCGTTTTCTCAGGCAATTGTTTGCGGTTTTTTGCCCCTTTTGTTTGTTATTTTCAACCGTGATTATAAAATTGCGTTGTATCTTGTGACTCTTTTGACCACGGCTAATTTTGTTATGCAGCTCACTATGGACTTTATTTCCCTGTTCTTTGTGGACAGGGTGAGCTACCGTGTGACAATTGTTGCGGCTCATGCATTGGTGGCGGTTGGGTTTCTTTTGCTTGGGTTTGTTGTGCCGAGAGTGGAGAATACATATGTTGCCATTATTGTTGCGGTGCTCTTGTTTTCGGCAGGGGGCGGAATATTTGAGGTTATGGTGAGCCCTCTTGTTGAGGCGTGTCCTTCGGATAACAAAACTGCCGCAATGAGCATCACTCATTCAATGTATGGTGTGGGCTCGGTTGTGGTTGTTATTGTCACAAACATTCTGCTTGTTCTGGTCGGTGAGGAAAACTGGCATTATATTGCCTTGTTTTGGGCAATTATTCCCATTTTGAATGGAATCTACTTTTTGTTTGTTCCCATAAACAAGGTTGTTGAAAACAGCGAGAGAATTCCCATGACACAGCTCATTAAGCGAAAGAGCTTTTTGATATTCTTTTTGATTATGTTCTGCAGCGGAGCGGCAGAGGTTGGAATGAGCCAGTGGGCATCTGCTTTTGCCGAGAGCTCCCTTGGGATTTCAAAGACCTTGGGTGATATTCTGGGACCGTGTATTTTTGCAGGGATGCTGACAATATCACGAATTATTTATTCAAAGATTTCGCACAGAATAAATCCAATGAAATATCTGCTGTGTTGCAGCGTGATGACGGTGATTTTTTATGGCTGTGCGGCACTTGTGCCATTCCGCTTTGCGGCAATTGTTGCCTGCGGACTTTGCGGATTCACGGCAGGTGTAATGTGGCCTGCAACGCTGTCGCTGGCATCGGCTCATTATCCCACAGGAGGAGTTGCCATGTTTGGTCTGTTTGCTTTGGGTGGCGATATTGGATGTACAATGGGGCCGACCCTCATCGGTATGGCTTCATCGGCTGCAGGCGGTGACCTCAGGGTTGGACTTATGGCAGCGTGTATTTTCCCTGTTTTGTCGGTGATTAGTATGGCACTTTTGATGAAACGTATGAAAAAAGTGAATGTATAATGCAAAAAGCTCCTTGGTGTGAAAACAAGGAGCTTTTCGTTTGTGGAATTTGTGTGGCAACAATCGGATTTGCGCAAAAAGATATGTAAACAAAAAAGCGGTTCTTTTGCAAAGGTGAGACTTGCCGCAAAGATTCTTCGCCTTTGGCTCAGAATGACAGTAACAGGAGCTGAGGAGCTTCCCCTGAGAGTTTTCACGAACATTTGTTACATACAGATATTGAAAATTTTTGCAATGGATAAAGTAATGAAAAAGTGAGGCTTGCCGTAAAGATTCTTCGCTTTTGGCTCAGAATGACAGTAACGGGAGCTGAGGTGAGTCATCCTGAGCGTAGCGAAGGATCTTTTCCTGAGAGTTTTCCCGAACATTTGTTACATAAAGATGTTGGAAATTTTTACAATGGATAAAGTAATGCAAAGGGGAGGTTTGCCGTGAAGATTCTTCGCCTTTGGCTCAGAATGACAGTAACAGGAGCTGAGGCGGGTCATCCTGAGCGTAGCGAAGGATCTTTCCCTGAGAGTTTTCCCAAACATTTGTTACATAAGGATGTTGAGAATTTTTGCAATGGATAAAGTAATAAAAAAGTGAGGCTTGTCGTAAAGATTCTTCGCCTTTGGCTCAGAATGACAGTAACAGGAGCCGAGGAGAGTCATCCTGAGCGTAGCGAAGGATCTTTCCCTGAGAGTTTTCCCAAACATTTGTTACATAAGGATGTTGAGAATTTTTGCAATGGACAGAATAATGAATGGAGCGGGGTATCAGCCTTTGGTTACTGTTGAAAATCACTATTTTGAATTTTTTATCAAATAAATGTAGATTTTTTTGGAATAATATGCTACAATACAGAGTGGACACTTGTTGAGTGTTTGAAAATCAATCAGAGAGGTAAAACTAATGTCAGAGCTGAAGGTTGTTGAGATTTATACAGACGGTGCGTGCAGCGGAAATCCCGGCCCCGGCGGCTACGGAGTGGTTCTGAAATTCGGTTCTGCAAGGAAGGAACTTTCAGGCGGCGAGGCTGAAACCACCAACAACCGTATGGAGCTTATGGCTGCTATTGTGGGGCTTCAAGCTCTTAATCAGCCGTGCAGCGTTAAGCTTTACAGCGATTCAAAGTATCTTATTGATGCAATAAAGCTGGGTTGGGCTGTGAAGTGGCGTGAAAACGGCTGGATGCGCAACAAAAAGGAGCCTGCGCTCAATTCTGATTTGTGGGAGAAGATTCTGAATCTTCTGGAAAGGCATCAGGTTGAGCTTATATGGGTGAAAGGTCATGCAGGAAATCCCGAAAACGAGCGTTGCGACAAAATGGCTGTGGCAGAGTGGCAGAAGTTTAAATGATTGTAATTTTTTGAAAATTAAGGAGTATCTACTTTTCATAGATTTCACTCCGAAAAAGAAAGGTAGGATTTTTTATGGAGAATAAAAGAATTTATGTTGACCATTCGGCAACAACTCCCGTAAAGCCGGAAGTGCTTGATGCAATGATTCCGTATTTTACTCAAAACTTCGGTAATGCATCAACGGTTTATGCCGAGGGCAGAGAGGCAAAAAAGGCAGTGAGCCTTGCCCGTGAGCAGGTTGCAAAAGCCATTGGTGCCGATGTGAAGGAGATTTATTTCACAGGTTCGGGCACCGAGTCGGACAACTGGGCAATCCGTGGCGTGGCAAAGGCAAACAAGGCAAAGGGAAACCACATTATTACATCGGCAGTTGAGCATCACGCAGTTTTGCATACCTGTCAGGACCTTGAAAAGGAAGGCTTTGAGGTTACTTATCTTCCTGTTGACGAGTTTGGAATGGTTTCGGCAGAAGACGTGAAAAATGCCATCAAGGACACCACAATTCTTGTGACGATTATGATGGCGAACAATGAAATCGGCACAATTATGCCAATTGAAGAAATCGGCAAGGTTACAAAGAATGCAGGTGTAATTTTCCACACCGATGCGGTTCAGGCAATTGGTATGATGGAAATTGACGTGAACAAAATGAACATTGACCTCCTTTCAATGACGGGACACAAGTTTTACGGCCCCAAGGGAAGTGGTGCGTTGTTTGTCCGTCAGGGTGTGAAGATTGCACCATTCATCACGGGCGGTGCGCAGGAAAGAAGCAAGCGTGCAGGAACCGAAAATGTTGCATCAATCGTTGGTCTCGGAAAGGCAATTGAGCTTGCAACCTCTGACATTGAAGGACATACCGCAAAGCTCAGAGCAATGCGTGACAGACTTATTGACCGTATTCTTGAGGAAATTCCCTATACAAGGCTCAACGGACACAGAACACAGCGTCTTGCAAGCAATTCAAACATTTCCTTTGAGTTTATTGAAGGTGAGTCGCTTTTGCTTATGCTTGATATGCAGGGAATTTCTGCATCAAGCGGAAGTGCGTGCACATCGGGCTCCTTGGATCCGTCCCATGTTCTTCTTGCCATTGGACTGAAGCATGAGATTGCTCACGGCTCTCTGAGAGTTTCGTTTGGCGACAGCAACACAATGGAGGATGTTGACCGAATTGTGGACAGCCTCAAAACCATTGTTGCGAGATTGAGAGAGATGTCGCCCTTATATGAAGCAGTAAAAAACAAGAAATAACCCCTCTCCGTCACACTTTGCGTGACACCTCTCCCAAGGGGAGGTTTTTGAGGAATATACAGGAAAGAAGGATAAATTATGTATAGTGAAAAAGTTATGGATCATTTTTCAAACCCCAGAAATGTGGGCGAAATTGAGGATGCAAACGCAGTTGGTCAGGTTGGCAACCCCAAGTGCGGCGATATAATGAAGATTTATATGAAAATCAATGATGAAACAAAGGTGATTGAAGATGTGAAGTTCAAGACCTTTGGATGCGGTGCGGCTGTTGCAACTTCAAGTATGGCAACCGAGATGGTTATGGGCAAGACCATTGATGAGGCACTTGCAATCACCAATGTTGCTGTTGCGGAGGCTCTTGACGGACTCCCGCCCGTTAAAATGCATTGCTCAAACCTGGCGCAGGAGGCAATTCATTCGGCAATTGCGGACTATTATGTTCGCAAGGGCATCGACCCCACTCACATTGTTGGATGCAATGGCGACTGCTCATGCTGTCATGCTCATGACCATGAAGCGGAGGAAGAATAAATTTTGAAAGGATAGGGGGTGTAGCAAAATGCACACACCACGCAAAGCATAAAAAAGTGTTTTTGTAACCACTTTCCACAATGTATAAGGACTTGAATAAAGTCAAACATATGGTAATAATTCGTCGCAGAACGAATTTTAAATAAAAATGCTTTGCGTTTTAAACAAACTTCGCCTCTCGCAGTATCCACATACAGCGTCGGGACTCAGTTTGTCCAATCTGTGCTATTTTGCGTTCACCCCAAAGGAGCTGCCGCATTTTGCGACGGCTCCTTCAAAAATTATATGAAAAAGAAAAAGGTTGTTATCGGGATGTCGGGCGGCGTTGATTCAAGCGTTGCGGCGGCACTTCTGATTGATGAAGGCTATGAGGTAATCGGGCTTACCATGCGTCTCTGGGACGGTGAGAAGGTGGCGGGCGAATGCATTGAAAGCGCCTGCTGCAGTGCTTCTGCTGTTGAAGATGCAAAGTATGTTTGCTATAAGCTGGGCATTGAACATCACGTTCTGGACTTCCGTCGTGAGTTTGAAGAAAATGTCATTGATTATTTTGTTGATGAATACAAAAACGGCAGAACTCCCAACCCTTGCATTGCCTGCAATAAGTTTCTGAAGTTTGATGCAATGCTCAAAAAGGCGGAGCTTTTGGGTGCTGATTATGTTGCAACGGGGCATTATGCAAAGGTGGAGCTTGACGAAAAGAGCGGAAGATACCTTTTGAAGCGTGCTCAGTCCTGTGCAAAGGACCAGACCTATGCACTTTATTCATTGAGTCAGGAACAGCTTTCAAAAACGCTGATGCCTCTGGGCAAGCTTGAAAACAAGGACGAAACCCGTGCCATTGCTGAGGAGCGTGGATTGATTACGGCAAAAAAGCCTGACAGTATGGAGATTTGTTTTGTTCCCGACAAGGATTATGCCGCTTTTATTAACCGCAGAACGGGAGACGAAAGCGTTCCCGGTGATTTTGTTGACACAGAGGGAAATGTTCTTGGCAGACACAGAGGAATTATTCATTACACGGTGGGGCAAAGAAAGGGGCTTGGAGTCACCTTTGGAAAGCCCATGTTTGTTCTGCGTATTGATGCGGAAAAGAATCAGGTTGTGCTTGGCGAAAAGGGAACGGAATTCTCGGACACTCTCATTGCGGACAAGCTGAATTTCATAACCTTTGAAGAACTGACGCAGCCAATCCGTGTTGCGGCAAAGGTGCGTTACAGCGCAAAAGAGGCAGAAGCAACCGTTGAACCCATGGAAAACGGTTGTGCAAAAGTGACCTTTGACAGCCCTCAAAGAGCAATCACGCCCGGTCAGGCGGTTGTGTTCTATGAGCTTGAAGGGGATAATGTTGTTGGCGGCGGAACAATAGTTTAGGCAGAGCTCAACGCAAAAAAGGAGATATTATGAACTTTATTGATATACGAAAAAAGATAATTGAAAACGGCTACAAAAACCTGAACAACAAGCAACTGGAGGCGGTTGTGAACACCGAAGGCCCGCTGCTTGTTATTGCAGGCGCCGGTTCGGGAAAGACCACGGTTATTATACATAAAATCGCGCATCTCCTGACCTTTGGCAGAGCGTATGAGGATACTTCGGTACCTGCAGGTCTGGAAGATGAAGAGATTGAAATCCTTGAATGGTTTGCAAACGGCGAAATTGAGGAGATTCCTCCCCACTTGTGGGATTATCTCAAGGTTGAACCGGTTCGGCCTTATAATGTTCTTGCAATTACCTTTACAAATAAGGCGGCGGCAGAACTGAAATCACGTCTGAACGCAAAGCTTGGCGGTATGGGTGACGATGTGTGGGCTTCAACCTTCCATTCGTCCTGCGTGAAGTTTTTGCGACGTGATATTGACCGTTTGGGCTACGAAAAGAGTTTTGTTATTTTTGATACGGCTGACCAACAGACATTGATTAAGGAATGTTTGAAGGAGCTGAACATTGATTCAAAGGAGTTTGCACCAAAGGCAATCGGCGGTGCAATCAGTCAGGCAAAGAACGAGCTTGTGACACCTGAGGATTACGCACAGATTTTCAAGGCGGACTTCTTTAAGTCGGTTGTGGCAAGGGTTTACACTCTTTATCAGAAGAAGCTGAAAAAGTATAATGCCCTTGATTTTGATGATTTGATTATGTGTACGGTGAAGCTCTTTGAGGAGAATCCCGACGTTCTTGAATATTATCAGAACAAATTCAGGTATATTCTCATTGACGAGTATCAGGACACAAACCATGCCCAGTACCGTCTGGTGAGCCTCCTTGCAGCAAAACACCGTAATTTGTGTGTTGTGGGTGATGACGACCAGAGTATTTATAAGTTCAGAGGCGCAGATATTTCAAATATTCTTGGCTTTGAGGAAGAATTTGAAAGTGCAAGAGTGATTAAGCTGGAAGAAAACTATCGCTCAACTCAGAATATTCTCAATGCGGCAAATGAGGTAATCGGCAATAACCGGGGAAGAAAACAAAAAAAGCTGTGGACTCAAAACGGCGAGGGCGACAAGCTGACGGTTTATAATGCAAGCAATGAGCATGACGAAGCACGGTTTATTGCGGAAAAAATAACTGAATTTAACGGTCAGGGCGAAAGCTACAATGATTTTGTTGTTCTTTACAGAATGAACGCAGAGTCCCGTGTGGTGGAAGATACGCTGCTTCGAATGGCGATTCCGTACAAGGTTGTGGGCGGTCTCAGGTTCTATGACCGCAAGGAAATCAAGGATTTGACATCATACCTCAGACTTGTGCAGAACCCAACGGACAATGTGGCATTCCGCAGAATTGTCAATGAACCAAAGCGTGGAATCGGTGACACAACGGTGGACAAGATTCTTGATATTGCGGAGGCAGAGGGCGTTGGAGCGGTTGAAATTTGTCGACGTGCAACCGAGTACCCTGAGCTTTCACGCAGTGCAGCAAAGGTTGGAGTTTTTGTGGGGATTATGGATGAGCTTGCAAGAGACAAGGCATCTGCCCCGACTCTTGAGGATTTTGTGAAGTGTGTTCTTGAAAAGTCGGGAATGATTTCGGCACTTGAAAAGGATGACGCAGTTGAAAGCAGAACAAGAATCGAGAACTTGAAGGAATTCCTTTCAATGGTTCAGGAATCGGTGAAGGAGAATCCCGAAACCACTCTTGAAGACTTGCTTGAAAATATATCCCTTGTTGCAGATATAGATAACTATGACGAGGCGCAGGAGGCGGTTACGCTTATGACCCTCCACAGCGCAAAGGGTCTTGAATTCAAAAACGTATTTCTCATTGGTATGGAAGAAGGAATATTCCCCGGAGTGCGTTCCATGGGCATGGAAGATGAAATGGAGGAGGAACGCCGCCTTTGTTATGTGGGAATCACACGTGCAAAGGTTAGGCTTTATCTGACCCATACCGACACACGAACCTTGTTCGGCACAACCAAGTATAACATGATGTCACGGTTTTTGAGGGAGATTCCCAAGGAGCTTGTGAATCAGGAATCTGCAAAGAATTCAAAGCTGGAGGAATTTCTTTTAAAACACTATCAGACGCCTCAAATGGACAAATCAATGTTCTCGGGCTCTGCCCCTGCAAAGGCGGCAACGGTATCGGGTGGCAAGACTGCACTTGATTTCAATGCAGGCGACAGAGTTCTCCATCGCAAGTTCGGTGAGGGAACGGTTCTTGAGGCAAAGGCTTTGGGTGCTGATATGTTCCTGAGAGTGAAGTTTGATACTGTGGGCGAAAAGAATCTTATGGCGGCGTACGTTCAGCTTGAAAAAATTTAGGCGGTGAGAACTTATGTATAATGATTTTGCCGAAGTCTATGACAGACTTCAGGATGCGGATTATGACAAATTCGTTCAGTTTTATGAACGGATTTTTGAGAGGCTTGGCATAAAGCCCGAACTTGTTCTTGACCTTGCCTGCGGAACGGGAAACATAACACTTCCCATGGCGAAGCGGGGTTATGACATGATTGGGCTTGATATGTCGGTTGAAATGCTGAATATTGCAAGGGACAAGGCATATGAGGAAGAACAGCAGATTTTGTTTTTGTGTCAGGATATGTGCGAAATGGAGCTTTTTGGCACGGTTGATGCCATTGTTTGTGCCCTTGACGGTGTGAATTACATAGCAGATTTTGAGAACCTGAAAAAACTTTTCAGACTGATTCATAATTATCTGAATCCGGGCGGCGTGTTTGTTTTTGATATAAACAGCGTACACAAGTTGAAAAATGTTCTTGGAAACAACACCTTTGTCAACGATGAGCAGGGAATCTTTTATGTGTGGCAGAGTGAGTTTTCGGAGGAAACCCGGATTTGTGATTTTGGTCTGACCTTCTTTGAGGAGCAGGAGGACGGAAGTTATGAGAGGTTTGATGAATTTCAGCAGGAACGTGCGTACACTGTGGCGGAAATTACAGATGCGGCAGAGGCGGCAGGGCTTGAAGTGACAGGAGTTTACAAAGCCTTTGAATTTACGACGGCAGATGACAATGACGAAAGAATTTTTTTCGCAGTTTCCAAAAAAATAGGTTGACAGAAATTGGTAAGAGTGCTATACTAATCAAGTGGACAACATAAGTTGACCCAAGAATTGGAGGACAGTTTTATGCAAAAAGGTAAAGTGAAATGGTTTAATGCTGAGAAAGGTTTTGGTTTCATTGAAACAGAAGAAGGAACAGATGTTTTTGTTCATTTTTCAGCAATTGCCATGGACGGTTACAAGACCTTGGAAGAGGGCGCAGAAGTTGAATTTGAGGTTGTCGAAGGAGCTAAGGGACCGCAGGCGGCAAATGTTAGCCGTGTGTAATCCCAACTTCGTTGGATAAACAAAATAAGACTGAAATCGGCTCACAAAGTGAGCCGATTTTTGCATAAAGTTGAGAAAGGTTGAAAAAGTATGGCAGATAAATTAACAAAAGCCGTTACAAAAAACGGTCTTATCAGAATATATGCGGTAAATTCAAAGGGAATTGCCGAGGATGCAAGAAAATTCCACAGCACAATGCCCACGGGTACGGCTGCTTTGGGCAGATTGCTTACGGGAGCTGTTTTAATGGGCGCAATGCTCAAGGATGAAAATACATCTCTGACTCTTCAGATGCACGGCGACGGACCTTTGGGCAGAGTTATGGCTGTGGCAAATTCTGAGGGTGACGTTAAAGGTTATATTGAAAATCCTCTTGCCGAGCTTCCGCTCAATCATCTTGGAAAGCTGGATGTGGGCGGTGCCATTGGTCGCAACGGATACCTGAGCGTTGTGAAGGATATGAATATGAAGGAGCCATATATCGGACAGGTTCCCATTCAGACGGGGGAAATCGGTGATGACCTTGCCTTTTATTTTGCTCAGTCAGAACAGGTGGCAAGCCTGATTGCCTTGGGGGTTCTGGTTGACAGAGATTACAGCGTTAAGCAGGCAGGGGGCTTTATTGTTCAGATTATGCCCGATTGTGATGAGTTTAATCTGAGAAAGTTTGAAAAGGCGGCCGAAGGACTTTCAAGTGTTACAGCGATGCTGGAGGAGGGGCTTTCAAATGAGGCGCTCATCCGCAGAGTTATGCAGGATTTTGAAATTGAAATCCTTGAAGAAAAGGAAGTGGGCTATCATTGCGACTGCTGTGACGAGCGTATGCAGCGTGCAATTGTCAGCCTTGGAAAAAAAGAAATTCAGGATATAATTGACGAACAGGGCGAAGCCGAGATTGTTTGTCAGTTCTGCAACAAGGGTTATAAGTATGACAAAAAGGCTCTTGAGGATATGCTTGAAAGGGCAAAAAGGTAGTTGCTTATGAAAAGGACTTTGATTGTTGTTGATATGCAGAATGACTTCATTGATATGGCGTTGGGAACAAAGGAGGCGGTTGCCATTGTTCCCGGAGTGAAGGCGAAAATTCAGGAATATATCAGCCGTGGTGATGAGGTGATATTCACCCGTGATACCCATCAGGAAAATTATCTTGAAACGCCTGAGGGTAAAAAACTTCCTGTTCCCCATTGTATTCAGGGAACAAAGGGTTGGGAGATTGCGGACGGACTCTATGTTGAGGGATGTAAAGTTATCGACAAACCCAACTTCGGGTGGCCGCGTTGGATGGACGAGAACCTTGAGAGCGTTGAGCTTGTTGGACTTTGCACAGATATTTGCGTTGTGTCAAATGCTCTGATAATCAAAGCGGCGTTTCCTGATGCTGAGGTTTCGGTTGACAAAAGCTGCTGTGCGGGAGTAACTCCCGAAACTCATAATGCGGCACTTGCAACAATGCAGATGTGTCAGATTAATATAATCGAATAATGAGGTGGATTTATGTTTGATGCAAAAAAAGTTAAGGAACAATGTGTTGAATGGATAAGAGATTTTTTTGAAGCCAACGGAAAGGACTGCAAGGCTGTTGTGGGAATTTCGGGAGGCAAAGACAGCTCAATTGCGGCGGCACTTTGTGTTGAAGCGCTGGGAAAAGACCGTGTTGTTGGGGTTTTGATGCCCTGCGGAGTTCAGCACGACATTGATATGGCATATTTGCTTGTGAATCATCTTGGAATCAGGCATTATGAGGTTAATATCAAGGATGCAATTGAGGGGCTTTTGAATGCCATGCCAAAAGACCTTGAAATCAGTCAAATGACAAGAGTTAATCTCCCGCCAAGAATCAGAATGTCCACTCTTTATGCAGTTAGTCAGTCTGTGAACGGCAGAGTTTGCAATACTTGTAATTTGTCGGAGGACTGGGTTGGATATTCAACAAGATATGGCGATTCTGTTGGTGATTTCTCGCCAATGTCCCACCTCACCGTGACGGAGGTTAAGGAAATCGGACGTTTGCTCGGGTTGCCCTCAGAATTGGTGGACAAAACGCCAATAGACGGACTTTGCGGCAAAACTGATGAAGAAAATCTTGGTTTTTCTTATGCGGAGCTGGATGTTTATATCAGAACAGGCGAAATTGAGGATAAAGAAAAAAAGGAAATGATTGACAAACGGCACAAGGCGAACTTGTTCAAGCTGGAACTGATGCCTTGTTTCAAGCCCGAGCTTTAACGGGTTAAATTTAAAAATGATATAAAATAAACCTTGCGGCAAGCATTGTCGCAAGGTTTATTAATTTGAACAATTGCACCTGAGAGCATCATTACAAGCGCCAATATAATGGATAAGATTTTTTTTATTGTTGTACACTCCTTTTGCAATTGTCAGGTCTATTATATTTGCATCAGGAGAAAAAAGTTAATAGTTTGAACTAAAAGTATGTATTTTCTTTGGCATTGACAGAAAAATTGGAGGATATATTGATTTTAAAATTCAAAAGTGATATAATGTAGCCAATTATAATAAGAATTTTTTTGCGTGAGAATTGCGGAAGGGAAAAACAATGGAAGAAAAAATTTTAATACGCAGTCAATTATACAGAATATCAACAAAAGCAATTATTATATTACTTGCTGTCATATACATATGCGTTTTTTTAGGATTTAGAGCAGGTTTTGGTGTGGATGTCGGTGAAAGTATTCCGTTACAGGTTGTGATTGATATTGTTATTTTTCTGCTCTATTTGCTGTTTATGCGGATTTATTTTTCGTGTGATATTGTCGTTACCGATAAAAGAGTATACGGTAGGGCGACTTTTGGTAAAAGGGTTGATTTGCCTCTGGATTCTATTTCTGCCGTTGGCACAAGTGCGTTGTGGGGAATTGATGTAGGAACTTCATCCGGAAGAATACATTTTAAACTCATAAAAAACAAAGATGAAATCCATTCGGAGTTGAGCAGGTTGCTTATGGAAAGACAACATTCGGAAAAGCAGAATAACATTCAGGTAAGCACTGCAACAAGCAATGCAGACGAAATTAAAAAGTATAAAGAATTGCTTGACGGCGGAATCATAACACAGGAAGAATTTGATGCAAAGAAAAAACAATTGCTTGGTTTGTAAACCGAATAGAAAGGAAGTTCAAGAATGAAAAAGGCAATTTCGGTTTTAATATCGTTAATACTGACATTATCGGGCTTTCAGAGTGTTTTTGCTGATGCAAAGGGCAGTATGTCAAATTTTGCAAAAATAAAAACATATATAAGCGGACAGTTTGCTGATGTTTCTGAAGATGACTGGTATGCAGAGAACGTAAAACTGATTTATGAGCTTGGTTTGATATCCGGTACAAGTGAATCAACATTTGCTCCCGATTCAGAATTGACTTTTGCTGAAATTGTTGCGTTAGCAAGCAGAATTCACAGTGTTTATGAAGGAAATAATTATAACTTTAAGAATAGCACACCGTGGTATCAGACATATTATGAATATAATACTGAAAACATGATTATTCCCTTTGAACTTGAAGCGGATTCCAATGTTACACGGGGAGAATTTGCATGGATTTTGTCTAACACATTGCCTCATGAAGAATATGAAGAAATAAATGACATTTCGGCGGGAGCAATTCCCGATGCCGAGAATTATGATTATGCTGTGTATCCATTATACAAAGCGGGAATTCTTTTTGGAAGTGATGAATACGGAACATTCAATCAATTCGGTACAATAAAAAGAAGTGAAGCTGCGGCTATTATAACAAGAGTGGTGGATAAATCGCTAAGAAAAGAGTTTACTTTGAGGTTTAATGTATCACGAGAAATTGAAAAAATTAATTCATATATTTCTCAGGGCTTATATTTGGAAGCAATCAATCTTTGCAATGCTGCTATTAAAAATGATAATTTATCAAATGAAAATATTCAGTTGATAAAAGAACTATCCGAAACAGCCCAATCGAGCTATAATGACTATATAAATGCATTGAATATTGAAAAATATAAAAGCCTCTTAACAGAAGATAATAAAAATTATATGTATGAAAAATGCAAGGAAAATATTAAATCAAAGCTTAATTATCCTTCAACGGTTAAGTTCAACAGCGTATTGTATAGTGCGGAGCCGGACGGAATATCCGTTGTTGTCAGATATGAAGCTGCAAATGCCTTTGGGGTCTATAGTGACGGCATAGGTATATATTTATTCAATGAAAGACTGTATATGAAGGTGAAATATTAATAAAAGTGTAAGAGCAAAAGTCAGACACAGCATGAGGGGAAAGCCTCAAAACAAAGTGTCTGACTTTTCTTTTAATTTCAGTGCTTCTTCAATAGTAACTGCAACAGTCATACCAACCATGGGGCAGTTACCAGTGCCGAGAAGTCCCATTATCTCTACATATCAAGCCCACGACTTGGTCTTGATTGGGTGGTGCAGTGATGCGGAAACCTTGATAAAATAGGGTTTTGTTGTATGTATTACTTTTTTGTTAGTCGCATCAATCCTTGTGTTCTACACACATATTATGCCATAATGTGATTGGCTTGTCAAAACCTATTTTTGAAACAAAACTCGTTATCTTATTTGTTTAAAATTATTATACATCCACATGATTTCCATTCTTATCTGTATAAAAAATAATATTTTCTTTTGTTATTCGGGAAGAACCACACTTAGGACAATCAAAAGGATTTCCAACATTATTCGCATGGTATGAAACTCCCTTCGTATTTCCTGATAATAAATTACCTACAGCCATCATTTTATTTGCGTTAGATTTGTTTAATCTATCTTCGGAAATATACCAAACATTAGAACACATACTGCAAACACATTTGGTTTCTTTTTTTTTAGTTAAATTAATTTTTTTCCAAAAAGATATCTTTTCCTTTTGTCTGGGGTGATTATAAAAAGATGCTGACCAATATGATCTTAAATTCATTATACATCGTGAAGATATTTTTTCTAATAATAGATTAACATTTCTATTACTTTCAAGATCACTATATTGATCAAGTAGGGAATAGTCCATACTTGGTGTTATAAAAATAAATTCACCGGTAGTTTTTTTTCCAGAAATCTCATTATGGTATAAAACTTGAAAGTCTGATATTTTGGGACTTACAATAAATTTTCCTTTTTTCCAAATTTCTATACGTTCATCATCTACTCTATATTCATATTTTTTTGTTTTAAAAATTTCTTTCTCCATTTCTAAAAACTCCTAAAAGCAGTATCGATAAAAATATAGTTCCATCATCGTGATTTTACTCAAAATGATGGAACTAATCTTTACATCTGAAACCTTATGTTGCCTAAATCCTCAAAAGTTGCTTATTTCATAGCCTCTTCAATTGCAACTGCAACAGCAACAGTCATACCAACCATGGGGTTGTTACCTGCGCCCAGGAGTCCCATCATTTCAACATGGGCGGGAACTGATGAAGAACCTGCAAACTGAGCGTCTGAGTGCATACGACCCATTGTATCAGTCATACCGTATGAAGCAGGACCTGCAGCCATGTTATCGGGGTGAAGTGTACGTCCTGTACCACCACCTGATGCAACTGAGAAGTACTTCTTGCCCTGTTCGATACATTCCTTCTTGTATGTACCTGCAACGGGATGCTGGAATCTTGTGGGGTTGGTTGAGTTACCTGTGATAGAAACGTCAACACCTACAAGATGCATAATTGCAACACCTTCACGAACGTCATCAGAACCATAGCAACGAACCTTTGAACGTTCGCCGTCTGAATATGCCTTTTCACGAACAATTTTAACTTCGCCTGATGCGTAGTCAAATTCTGTCTGAACATATGTGAAGCCGTTGTTTCTTGAAATAATCAGAGCAGCATCCTTACCAAGACCGTTGAGGATAACTCTGAGGGGTTCTTTACGAACTTTGTTTGCTGAACGTGCAATACCGATTGCGCCTTCAGCAGCAGCAAATGATTCGTGACCAGCAAGGAATGCAAAGCACTTTGTGTCTTCGCTGAGGAGCATTGCGCCCAAATTACCGTGGCCAAGACCAACCTTTCTGTCATCAGCAACAGAGCCGGGAATACAGAAAGCCTGAAGACCTTCACCGATAACCTTTGCAGCTTCGGCAGCAGTCTTTACGCCTCTCTTGATTGCAAGAGCCGCACCAACAACATAAGCCCAGCCTGCGTTTTCAAAAGCGATGGGCTGAATACCCTTCACGATTGCATAAGGATCAATGCCCTTTTCGTCGCAGATAGCCTTTGCTTCGTCGATTGATGCAATGCCGTTTGCATTGAGAACTTTGTTTATAGTATCAATTCTTCTTTCGTAACTTTCAAATAAAGCCATTATCCTATACCTCCTTATTCGTGTCTGGGGTCAATCATCTTGACTGCATCCTGAACTCTGCCGTATGTACCCATAGCCTTTTTCATAGCTTCGTTAGCATCCATACCGCCTTTGATCATATCCATCATCTTGCCAACATGAACAAATTCATAACCGATGATTTCGTCATCTGCATCAAGAGCGATTTTTGTAACATAACCTTCAGCCATTTCAAGGTATCTTGAACCCTTTGCAAGAGTTCCGTACATTGTACCAACCTGACTTCTGAGACCCTTGCCCAAGTCTTCAAGACCTGCGCCGATGGGAAGACCGCCTTCTGAGAAAGCTGTCTGAGTTCTTCCGTAAACAATCTGGAGGAAAAGTTCTCTCATTGCTGTGTTGATTGCATCACAAACAAGGTCTGTGTTGAGAGCTTCAAGAATTGTTTTGCCGGGGAGGATTTCAGATGCCATAGCAGCTGAGTGTGTCATACCTGAACAACCGAGAGTTTCAACAAGAGCTTCCTGAATGATACCGTCTTTAACATTGAGAGTCAGCTTGCAGGCACCCTGCTGAGGAGCACACCAGCCAACACCGTGTGTAAGACCTGAAATATCAGTAACTTCCTTTGATTTTACCCATTTTCCTTCTTCCGGTATGGGTGCGGGACCGTGATTTGCGCCTTTTTTAACAACGCACATTCTTTCTACTTCTGAAGAATAAATCATTTTTTTCTCCTTTCCCTTGGGCTTTTGCCCTAACCTTTTTAGGTTTTATTTTCTTTTTTCTTTTGAAAAAATTCATTTGATGTTATTGTAACATAAAACGACCCTATTTTACAAGTAGGTTTTAATATTTTTTTTAAAAATGTTATATTATTTTTAATTTTTGTTAAAAATATATCAATGTTGAAGACAACACAGAGTTTTTTATGGTTAATTTCGCAGTGCAAAATGGGTGTATGAAAGGTTTTTGAAAAATTGTTGAAAATTCTTCAGTAAGATATTGACAATTCGGTTTAAATGGTATATTATATAGTATGGTTGTCAAATGCGTCCATTTCTGCAAACAGCAGATTTTATGAATACGTCAATCGAATGGTACTGCATTTGCCAATATATGCGACAGTCTGATTGAACGGCTTAATTTGTTTTATGCCAATAAAAAAGAAAGGTGACAGGAATATGTTCGGACAGGATATAGGAATCGATTTGGGCACAGCCTCGGTTCTGGTTTATATAAAGGGCAAGGGTATTGTTGCCAAAGAACCTTCGGTTGTTGCCGTTGACAAGAATACAAACAGGCTTTATGCTGTTGGTGAAGAAGCACAGAGGATGCTTGGAAGAACTCCGGGCAATATTGTTGCAATCCGTCCTTTGAAGGATGGCGTTATTTCGGATTATGACACCACCGAAAGAATGATAAAGTATTTTTTGGGAAAGGTCACAAAACGCAGTATTTTCAAGCCCCGTGTAATTATTTGTGTTCCCAGCGGTGTTACCGAAGTTGAAGAACGTGCTGTTATTGATGCCGGAATTCAGGCAGGGGCAAGCAAGGTGCATCTCATTGAAGAACCTTTGGCGGCTGCCATTGGTGTTGGAATTGATATTTCTCAGCCTTATGGCTCGATGATTGTTGATATGGGCGGAGGAACGTCCGATATTGCGGTTATTTCTCTTGGTGGTATTGTTACAAGCCAGTCAATCAAGGTTGCCGGAGATAAATTCAACGATGCGATTGTGAGATACATCAGAAAGAAGTATAACATTCTCATTGGTGAAAGAACAGCCGAGGAGATGAAAATAAAAATCGGTTGTGTTTATCGTCGTGACGATAATCCTTCGATGGATATAAGAGGAAGAAGTTTGGTTTCGGGTCTTCCCAAAACCATAACAGTTTCGTCTTATGAGATTCTGGAAGCTCTTTCGGAAACATCGGCAGCAATTGTTGAAGCCGTGAAAGCTGTTCTTGAAAAGACTCCTCCCGAACTTATTGCCGACATCAGTGCAAGAGGCATCATTCTTACAGGTGGCGGTGCATTGGTTTACGGAATGGACAAGCTCATTGAGTATGAAACAGGAATCCGCACAATTGTTGCAGACGAAGCCGAATCCTGCGTTGCATTGGGAACGGGCAAGGCTCTTGATAATATCAAGATTCTTCAAAGCTATAACCCAACTGCCAGATATGCAGAAAATCAATAAAAAATAATCGCAGGACGGATTGCTGTCCTTGCGATTATATATACGAAGCGGTATCGAAGTGGGGACGTTTGTGAGCGCTGCCGGGGGCAGAAAGAGCGAGCAAAAAGGAGTGGCAGAGGTCGGAATTCTGTGAGCGTAATGCGAGCAAAGAATTTCGGGTACCTCAACAGGACATAACGGACTGACTCAAAATCATTTTTAAAACTTAATATTTGCGATAAACTCTTAAACAGAGTTTATATATACGGAGCGGTATCGAAGTGGTCATAACGGACATGACTCGAAATCATGATGCCCCCTGAGGGACGTGGGTTCGAATCCCACCCGCTCCGCCAAAAATCGACAAGGTTCAACAGAATCTTGTCGATTTTACTTTGTCTAAAACAGCAGTAATAATGAATGTGCCGTGTGGGAAAACATTTTTAATGTTTTCCTGAGTCAAAACCTTGTTTTGACAAGGAATTTGCGTAGCAAATTCCCGGCACTTCATTGCAACGAAGTCTTCGGAAACTATTTTGAGAAATAGTTTCCATAGCGGCAAACACATTGCCGCTGTGGAATAGTGATATATCGCTATTCCGACTGAAGACATTCGTTATTACTTTATCTCTTTGCAAG
>JAZRMZ010000156.1:0-19838 GCA_045647905.1 Clostridia bacterium | reverse complement strand
GCATCATTAAAACATATACAGCACTAATTGAGGGTAACTATTCTAACAATGAATTGATTTTTATTCATGTCAATAGATTGTGTGAACATGCAAATATGATTTATAAATACAGGGAAGAAAAAATCGAAGCAGCAATATCTTCTGCATTAGCTCATGAGAAGTCTGCTATGGAAGAATTTAAAGAAACCGGGGTTTTGAACGAACATTTTGAAAAATTTCATAACTTAACGGATAAAATACTTAGAAAAAATGTTGTTTTTGAGTTTTCGCATGAAAATCTCGACAACTACGAAAAAATATAAGATAGAGAAAAGGCACTTACGATATTTGCATCGCAAGTGCCTTTTGTCATTCAAGTTTACTATTAAAATTAGGATAGTCAAGATATAATAAAAATCCGAACCCTTCACCAATTGGTACAAGGTTCGGATTTCTACTGTTTGGTGCGGCTGAAGGGACTTGAACCCCCACGTCATTGACACTAGATCCTAAGTCTAGCGCGTCTGCCAATTCCGCCACAGCCGCATATTTTAAATAACGAAATCTATTATATCAGCAAATGTCAATAATGTCAAGGGATTATATCTATAAATTCTCTGTAAAAAAAATAATATTTATATTTTGGGAATTATTGTTGACACAGACTGAATAATATGTTAACATAACACTTGAACAATTGTTCAAGTGTTATGTTGAAGAGAGGGGAATATATGAAAAAGGAATACAGCGATGCACCGTGCTGTGAAGAAAAAAACGTAAATGGTGAGATTGTTGAGTTTGTGCGTGCTGATATGCCCGAAATTGAAAAACTCTATGATTTGGCAGAGCTTTACAAGGTTTTTGGTGATTGTACCCGAATCAGAATTCTGTATGCATTGTTTGAATCTGAAATGTGTGTTTGTGATATTGCTGAGCTTTTGAATATGACTGTTTCGGCTATTTCGCATCAGCTGAAAACATTGAACAGAGCCAGACTTGTGAAGTACAGACGTGAGGGGAAGTCGGTTTTTTATTCTCTTGCAGATGACCATGTTCGTACCATTATATATCAGGGTATGGAACATATTGATGAATAGGAGGGTTTATATATGATTAGAAAGTATAACATGGAGAACGTTGACTGTGCAAATTGTGCGGCAAAAATGGAGGAAGGAATCAAAAAGCTTGATGGTGTTAATGATGCGAGAGTTAATTTCTTGACACAGAAGCTTATTGTTGATACGGACAGAGCGGATTTGAAGGAACTTCAAAATGAAATCCTGAAAATTTGCAGAAAAGTTGATGATGAGGTTGAAATTGAGTTTTAAGAGGTTTAATGATGACAAAAAAACAGAAAAATACTTTGCGTAAAATTCTTGTAAGCGGTACTTTGCTGCTGTGTGCTTTTTGTTTCAAAAAATGGTTTTTTATGCATCTTACTGTTTTGATTCCGGCTTATTTTATAATAGGTTTTGATGTGTTGAAAAAATCATTCAGGAATATATGCAAAGGGCAAATATTTGACGAAAATTTCTTGATGATGATTGCAACATTCGGAGCGTTTGCAATCGGTGAATATAATGAAGCTGTTTTTGTTATGCTGTTTTATCGGGTGGGTGAGCTTTTTGAAAGTATTGCTGTTGGGAAAAGTCGTAAGTCCATATCTGATTTAATGGAAATTTGTCCACAATATGCAAATGTGGAACGAGGTGGTGAACTTCTGACCGTTGACCCCGAGAGTCTTGTTGTTGGGGATGTTATTGTTGTGAAATCGGGAGAAAAAATTCCGGTTGACGGTATTGTTGTTGAAGGAGAAAGTAATCTTGACACTGCAAACCTGACAGGAGAATCGGTGCCTCGTTTTGTAACCGTAGGGGATTCGGTAATCAGCGGATGTATAAATAACGAGGGAGTTTTGAAAATAAAGGTTGAAAAGGAATTCGGAAATTCCACAGTCAGTAAAATTCTTGAAATGGTTGAGAATGCAAGCACAAAAAAATCGGTTTCAGAGAATTTTATAACGAAATTTGCAAAATATTATACTCCCGTTGTTGTGATTGTTGCTATTATTCTTGCTGTTGTGCCGTCAATAGCGGTGGGTAACTGGCAGGAATGGTTAAAGCGAGCGTTGGTTTTTCTGGTTGTTTCGTGTCCCTGTGCGCTTGTTATTTCTGTTCCGTTATCATTTTTCTGCGGTATCGGAAAAGCCTCGAAAAACGGTGTTTTGATTAAAGGGTCAAACTACATAGAGGCGCTTTCAATGTGCGATACAATGGTTTTTGACAAAACAGGAACGCTCACCCAAGGTGTTTTTGAGGTTTCAGATGTTATTTCGGAAGAATATTCAAAAGAGGAATTGCTGAAGATTGCAGCTCACGGAGAAAAGTTCAGCAGTCACCCTGTTGCGGTTTCGGTTTGCAGGGCATATAAAGGCGAATATGATGCAGAAGTATATGATGTCAACGAAATTGCAGGAAAGGGAATAAAGTTTGTTTATAACGGAGGTGGATTTCTTGTTGGAAACTCGGCATTGCTTGCCAATAACGGAGTTAACATTTCCGCGGAAATATATACGGGAACCGTGTTGTATGTTGCGGAGGAGAATCGGTATGTTGGATGCATTGTTGTTGAAGACTCCATAAAGAAAAACAGTGAATTTGTGTTGAAAGCCTTGCGAAAGTCGGGAATAACAACTCAGATTATGCTTTCGGGAGATAATCGGTCGGTTGCTGATGCGGTGGGGAAAGAACTTGGGCTTGATGAAATTAAAGGTGAACTTTTGCCGTCTGATAAGATGACAGCACTTGAAAATATTCTTGAAAAAAAGAGAAAAAAAGTAGTTTATGTTGGAGACGGTGTGAATGATGCACCTGTTCTCAGACGTGCGGATGTTGGAATAGCTATGGGTGCTATGGGCTCCGATGCGGCGATTGAAGCTGCGGATATTGTCCTCATGGATGACAGACTTGATAAAATTTACTTTGTAATAGGGCTTGCAAAAAAGACAATGAGGGTTGTGAAACAAAACATTGTTTTTGCTCTTGGTATAAAGTTTGCTGTTATGTTTTTCAGTCTGCTTGGTTTTTCGAATATGTGGCTTGCAGTTTTTGCTGATGTGGGTGTTGCTGTTGTTGCCATACTCAATGCGATGCGACTTTTAACGACTAAATAACTATTTAAAACTTTTTATATAAAAATCAGCGGTGCTTTTCAGCTCTTGCTGATTTTTTTCTGAGTGGTCAAAAATTCCAACAGTTTTAAAGTCTGCGGATTTTGCGGTTTTCAGGGCGTAAAGTGAATCCTCAAAAACAAGTGTTTGTTCTTTATCAGTACCCAAAAATGCAAGGGCTGTTTCAAAAATTTTCGGATTGTCTTTTCCTGCGCCAACCATTGCACAGGTGAAAATCTCGGAAATAAAGTGACGTAATCCGCAACGATTCAAAGCACTTTCAATATGGTGGCGGTCTGTTGCGGTTGCAATGCAGATTTTAACGCCGTTATCTTTCAAATCCTTCAAAAATTCGGGAATGCCTTCCTTGGGGAGAACTTCATTGGAATAGTATTGTTCAATCATTTTGTTTATTATATCAACGTATTCTTCGGGAGTTATATGCAGATTGAATCGTTCAACTGTGTATACGGCTGCCTGAAAAACACTCAAATTTCTTAATCTGCTGCGATAATCCTTTGGCGGTTCAATGCCAAGGGCAAGGAGTGAATCGTTTGCCACATTATCCCAAAGATACATTGAATCAAAAAGTGTTCCGTCAAAATCAAATATTGCTCCCTGAAGATCGGGGATGAATTTTCTGAAATCCATAAATTTTTCCTCTTGCATTAAAAAATTTTTTATACATATTTTTTTCGGTATTCTCTTGGCGAAACGTTATATCTTGCTTTAAACTTTTTTGAAAAATATAACTGGTCGCAAAAACCCAGTTCAAGACTGATTGTTTTTATGGGTTTTTGATTTTCAAGGAGCATTTTGCAGGCTTTATAGAAAATAACGTCATATAAATATTCCTGAACCGACATCTGCATTTCCCACGCAAAGTATTTGGTTATGGTGCTTTTTGAAACAAGTGCCGCTTCCGCAATCTCTGCTGTTGTCAGTTCGGCTGAAAGATTATTGTTTATAAAGTCAACCGCACGTATTACGCAGGGTGAAAGTGATAAATTTTGAACTGTTATATCATTGTTACCTAAAATCTCGTACAATGTTGAGTAAATCATGCTTTTTACATTAAATCCAAGCAAAGTTTCGCCTGTTTTTATAAATTCCAGAGTGCTTTCAAAATCTAAATTTTTTTTGAGAATCAGCGGTTTTTTGCATCCTCTGAGCCAATCAAGGTTATTCTCGTCACAAAGCTTGATGTGAAAATAAAACTTTGACATTTTATTTGGACATTTATACGAAAATTTACAACCGGTAGGCAAAAGATACCAGTGTTCCGGCAAAAGGGTAACTTCTCCGAATTCGGTATTTATTTGTGCTTCACCGTCGGTTATGTAATATAAAAATGAAAATGGTGCATTTATGTCATTTCCGCACCAGCTTTTGTCCAAAGTTGAATATCCGGCATAAAGTAATTCGAGTTTTATGTTGTTGCTTTTAAAATCGGAACGATAAATATCCATACTCAAATCTCCATATTTTTTTACTAATGTTACTTGTTTTTAAATTTATTTATGCTAATATGTTATCATAAACAAAATAAAAAATCAATAAGGAAGTGGTAAAAATGAAATTGAGAGAAAAATGTTGGCTTTGGGGACATCCGGAGGGCTGGTACTATAATGATGTTTACGGGAATAATCAACGCTCCAGAATGACTCCTATGGAATGTTGTCTTTATTTGGGTATAAGAAATACTTTTATGGTGCCTGACGGCGACCATATTAACCACACCGTAAACCGCAGACAGTATAACAAATCCTTTGTTACACTCAAAGAAGTTGGTTGGGAATGCTTTGATGCTTCAAAAAATCCTGATTTTGTTAAACCGATTATTGAAGAAGCTGCAAATTTTCCGAACATAGGCAGGGTTGTTTTTGACGATTTTTATTCCCAGTACAAGGGTATGCCTGAGTCCTTTGATATGACAAATATCGAAAAAGCATACAAGCTTCTGAAAGAAAACGATGTTAGGCCCCTTGATATGTGGATGGTTATTTATGTTCATGAATTTGGCTTGAATCAGGAGGATGATAATCTTTTCAAAGAATGGCTTAAACCTTTTGACGGCGGAATTATGTGGACTTGGAAGGAATCGGAAGTACCTCTTATACCTGAGAAGTTTGAACACTTCAAAAATATACTTGGTGATAAGAGAAAAATGTTTGGATGTTATCTTTGGAATTTCGGTGAACGTAAGCCTGCAACCGCCGCTGCTGTTTTGTGGCAGCTTGACTGGTATCTGGAAAAAATTAAAGCAGGAGAAGCAGAAGGAATTGTATTCCACACAAATACAATGGCTGACCTTGATCTTGAATCATACGATGCTGCGGTTGAATGGATGCAGCGTCATGGTGATGATGAAGTTTAAGTTTGTGAATAATCTTTTATAAGGGAAGTGGCAAAAATGAAATTAAGAGAAAAATGCTGGCTTTGGGGACATCCGGAGGGTTGTTATAATGATGCTTACGGTAATAAGCAGAATTCTCGTATGACACCTATGGAATGTTGCCTTTATTTAGGAATAAGAAATACTTTTATGGTACCTGACGGTGAGCATACAAATTATGCTGTTAACCGCAGACAGTATAATAAATCTTTTTCAACTCTCAGAGAAGTTGGCTGGGAGTGCTTTGACGCTTCAAAAGATCCCGATTTTGTTAAACCGATTATTGAAGAAGCGGCAAATTTCCCCAATATCGGCAGAGTTGTTTTTGATGATTTTTATTTTCAATACAAGAATATGCCCGGTTCCTTTGATATGGCAAATATTGAAAAGGTATACAAGCTCCTGAAGGAAAATGATGTTCGCCCCCTTGATATGTGGATGGTTATTTATGTTCATGAATTTGGTATAAATCGGGAAGATGATAATCTTTTCAAGGAATGGCTTGCACCTTTTGACGGTGGAATTATGTGGACTTGGAAGGAATCAGAGGTGCCATTGATTCCCGAAAAGTTTGAGCACTTCAAAAACATACTTGGTGACAAGAAAAAAATGTTCGGATGTTATCTCTGGAACTTTGGTGAAAGCAAACCTGCAACCCGTGATGCTGTTTTGTGGCAGCTTGACTGGTATCTTGAAAGAATCAAAAACGGCGAAGCCGAAGGAATTGTGTTCCATACAAACACAATGGCTGACCTTGACCTTGAGGCATATGATGCGGCAGTTGAATGGATGCAGATTCACGGTGATGATGAAGTTTAAGGCTTATGAAAAATCTTTTATAAGGGAATGAGAAATATGAAAATTAAAACCGTATGTGGTGAAATTGAAAAATCAGAACTTGGGGTTGTTGCACCTCATGAACACGTGTTGCTTGATTTGACCGCATTTTATCAGGAACTACCCGTTCCCGGCATTGATGACCCTGCAACACAAAAGGTTGAAATGTGGAACCTTGGCATACTCAGCCGTGACTGTTATGCATTAAAGGATAATCTTTTGCTTGACAACGAAGAACAGGCTATAAAAGAGCTTATGTTTTATAAAAATGCAGGCGGAAATACGGTTGTTGATGCGTCGCTTCCCGGAATCGGAAGAAGTCCTGAGGGGCTCAAAAGGATTTCTGAAGCAACCGGCTTGAACATCATTATGGGTACGGGCTTTTATGTTGGAGAAACCCATCCTGACAAGCTGAATTCCATGACGGAGGAAGAAATCGGTCAGCTTATGGTGGATGAGCTCGTTCAGGGCGTAGACGGAATCTGCGCAGGATATATCGGCGAAATCGGAATCAGCGAGATTTTTGACGATAAAGAACGGAGAGTTTTGCGTGCGGCGGCAATTGCTCATAAGAAAACGGGAGCCGCAATCAATGTGCATATAAATCCGTGGACAACAAACGGTATTGAAGCGGCAGATATACTTCTTGCTGCAGGTGTTAAGCCTGAAAAAATATGTATCAGTCATATTGATGTTGAAAACCGTGAGAATTATATCCTTGAACTTTTGAAAAAAGGCGTATATGTTGAGTTTGACAATTTTGGCAAAGAATATTATATCCGCCGTGAAGTGCGAAATTCAGGTTACGGACTTTTTGTTCACGATACCGAAAGGGTAACACTTTTGAAAAAGCTGATTGACATGGGCTATATTAAACAGATTTTATTAACCTGTGATTTATGTCTCAAAAACTTGCTTCATTCCTATGGAGGATGGGGTTATGACCATGTTCTGACAAACATTGTCCCCATGATGGAGGATGAAGGAATTACAAGTGAACAAATTGAAACCATGCTGGTGAAAAATCCGGCTGAATGGTTGTGTTGAGAAATTAAAGTATCATTATAGGAGGAGAAAATGATGAATTTACCATCTATACCACTTAGCGAATATAAAGAAAGAGTTAAAAAAGTTCAGGAACAAATGAAAAAGTATGGCTTTGATTTTATTCTGAACTATGGCAATGAAGCAGAACCTCAGTATGTTCGCTATTTTTCAAATTACTGGCCTTCGTTTGAAACAGCAGGTGTTCTGATTGCACAAGATGGCGACCCTATTCTTTTAATCGGTCCCGAAAGCTATACATATGCATCTGACCGTTCAAAGATAAGTGAGATATGCCGTCTTAAAGCGTTTCGTGAATCATCGGAGCCTGAGTATCCCGGTGAAAAGCTGGATACATTCAATACTGTAATCGAAAAGATGGTTGGAAATGCCGAAATAAAACGTTTTGGTGTTGCAGGACTTCCGCTTATGACAATAGGTGTGTATGAAGCGTTGGATGAAGCTTTGAAAAAATACGGTGATATTAAAATTGAAAAAGCGGATTATATAGTAAATAACATTCGTATGCATAAAACCGAAAACGAGCTTGCTTGTATGCGTGCTGCGGCTGAAATTACAGCAAAGACAATGGATTATGTTATTGAAAATATCCGTGTTGGCATGACTGAACAGCAGGTTGCAGGTCTTGCTCTCGGAAAAATGCATGAGCTTGGTGCAGAGCGTGAGTCTTATCCTTTGTGGGTGCTCACAGGTAAGGGCTCAAATCAGGCAATAAGCCGTCCGAGAAACAAAAAAATCGAAAAAGGCGATATGACCTTTTTGCAGATTGGCGCCCGTGTGGACGGTTATGCTTCAAGCATTGGCAGAACAGTTGTATTCGGAAAGGCAACTGAGGAACAGAAAGAGCTTATTGAAGTGGGATATAAGGCTCAGGCTAATGTTATCGGTATGCTGAAAGCAGGTGTTCCTGCGGCAGATGTTGCAAAAGCTCATGTGAAATATGTTACCGAACTGGGCTATGGCGACTGGCTTTTGTATGGTCCCTGCCACGGCAACGGAACAATGGAAGGGGAAGCTCCGTGGATTGAAACAAATTCGGATTATCTTCTTGAAGAAAATATGTCCTTCTGTGTTGATATTTTCCTCGGTTCAAAGGAAAAGGAAATAGGACTTCGTATGGAAGATGTGGTTTGCGTAACCAAGGATGGTGTAGAAAATCTTACAAACTATCCGAGAGAATTATTTGAAATTGAATGCTGATATTAAAATCCGCTGTGAATGGCCAATGGCATTAAGTTAAGCAGCTTGTCATTCTGAACGTAGTGAAGAATCTTTGTCGCAAATAAGATTCTTCGACTTCGCCTTGCGGCTACGCTCAGAATGACACTTTCGCATATATCCTTAACTTAATGACATTGCTGTGAATGGCGGGTTTTCTCTTTTTTTTTCTAAAAAATAAAAAAATTTTTCAAAAAGGTATTGACTTTAGGACTTTAATGTGCTAAAATGCAATATGTAGTTTAAATCTCATAAATTTTAAATGCGTTTGAGCAGAAACAAGTAGGGCTTGAGGGAGTCTGGAGAGAGTTGTCGGGTGGTGCGAGACAATGACGAAGACTTGTCTGAATACCTTCTGCGAGCAGTGCACCGAACGGAAACAAGTAGGCTGCAACGGGTGTTCCCGTAACAGAACAAGGGTATTTATTGATACCTGATAAGGCCAGAACCGAAAGATTTTGGCGAATTGAGGTGGTACCACGGGAGTTTTCTCGTCCTCTGACAGAATTTAGAGGGCGGGTTTTTTGGTTTCGCCCTGAAAAAAAGAAAGGGTGATATTTATGGGTTTGAAAATTACATTACTGATTTTGTTTTTTGCGGTTATGATAGCTGTCGGGCTTTACTGCAAAAAGAATTCAACCGATGTGCGGGGATTTGTCCTCGGCGGCAGGGCTGTTGGTCCGTGGCTTACGGCATTTGCATACGGAACATCGTATTTTTCTGCGGTGATTTTTGTCGGTTATGCAGGTCAGTTTGGATGGAAGTTTGGTATTGCTTCAACATGGATTGGTATTGGTAACGCTGTTGTTGGTTCATTGCTTGCGTGGATGATTTTGGGACGGAGAACACGTCTTATGTCGCAGCATCTGGAAAGTTCAACAATGCCTGAGTTTTTTGGCAAGCGTTACAACAGCTCAAAATTGAAAATTGCGGCTTCGGTTGTTGTTTTTGTTTTTCTGATTCCTTATACCGCATCTCTTTATAACGGTCTTTCAAGATTGTTTGATATGGCATTCGGAAGCTACATATCATACGACACCTGCGTGATTGTTATGGCTGTTCTGACAGGAATATATGTTATTGCAGGAGGATATATGGCAACTGCAATAAATGACTTTATTCAGGGCGTAATTATGATTATTGGTATTGTTGCTGTTATTGCGGCTGTTCTTTCTCAGAACGGTGGCTTTACCGAAGCACTCAACGGGCTTGCAGAGGTTGAGCTTGAAGGAGCAGCACCCGGAGCGTTTAATTCCTTTTTCGGACCTGACCCTTTGAATCTGCTGTTTGTTGTTATATTGACCTCTCTGGGCACATGGGGACTTCCTCAGATGGTTCAGAAGTTTTATGCCATAAAAAGCGAAAAGGACATAAACAAGGGTACAATAATTTCTACAATATTTGCCCTTGTTGTTGCAGGAGGATGTTATTTCCTTGGTGGATTCGGAAGACTTTTTACCAATAAACTTACCATTGATGCATCAGGTGCTATCGAAGGCGGATTTGATGCCATTGTTCCCACGATGCTGTCGGGACTTCCTGATATTTTGATTGCAATTGTGATTATACTTGTTCTTTCGGCATCAATGTCAACCTTGTCATCCTTGGTGCTTGCATCAAGCTCAACCCTGACCCTTGATATGATTAAAGGTCATGTCATAAAGGATATGTCCGAAAAGAAACAGGTTCTTGTTATGAGAATTTTGATTGTTGTGTTCATTGCAATTTCAGCATTTATTGCCATAAACAAGGATAAATTGAGCGCAATTGCTGATATGATGGGGATTTCATGGGGTGCTCTTGCCGGAGCGTTCCTTGCACCGTTTCTCTTTGGTCTGTACTGGAAAAAAACAACAAAAACTGCGGTTTGGATAAATTTTGTTTTTGGTGCAGGAATAATGATTCTGAATATGCTGTTCAGGAGTTCATTCCCGACGATTATTCAGTCACCCATTAACTGTGGTGTTATTGCAATGCTTGCAGGATTTGTGCTTGTTCCGGTTGTCAGCCTGATGACGCCAAAGCCAGACGTTAAAAGTGTTGACAATATGTTCTCGTGTTACAGCCGCAAGGTTGTTGTTGAATCAAAGGAATCCTTGGGAGAATAATTTAATGAAAATTATACGGCTTACCCTGCCATTTTTTTAATGACAGGGACAGCTTGTTTTTAGAAAAAAGAAAGCAAATCACGATATATGTGAAAGGAGTATATATAGGCTATGCCGATTACAGAAATTTTACAGAAGAATGCGGATTTTTATCCAAATGATGTAAGCTTGGTTGAAATTAATCCCACCTATGAAAACCAGTCAAGAATGACTTGGAGGGAATATTCACTGATTGAAGCAAATCCCAACGAAGCATACAGAAAGGAAATTACATGGAGTGAGTTCAACAGACGGGCAAACCGTTTTGCAAACTTTCTTCTTTCGAGAGGAATAAAGAAGGGTGACAAGGTTGCAATCCTTCTTATGAACTGCATTGAATGGCTTCCCATTTATTTTGGAGCATTGAAGGCAGGCGCAATGGCTGTTCCTCTCAATTACCGTTATGCATCGGATGAAATCAAATACTGTCTTGAGCTTGCAGATGCGGATGTGCTTATTTTCGGTCCTGAATTTACGGGCAGAGTTGAGCAGATTTGTTCAAAGGTGAAAAGAGTTAAGATGTGGCTTTATCACGGTGATGACTGCCCCACCTTTGCAGAAAGCTATGATAATCTCATGACATACACATCAACCAGAAGTCCTCAGATAAAGCTTACGGATGATGATGATGCGGCGATATATTTCTCCTCAGGAACAACGGGCTTTCCCAAAGCTATTATTCATAAGCACAGAAGCCTTGTTCATGCCGCAATGACAGAACAGGCGCATCACTCACAAACAAAGGATGATGTTTTCCTTTGTATACCGCCCCTTTATCATACAGGTGCAAAGATGCACTGGTTTGGCAGCTTTTTGGTTGGAGGAAAGGCTGTTATTCTCAAAGGCATAAAGCCTGAATGGATTTTGAAAGCTGTTTCCGAAGAAAAGGCTTCAATTGTCTGGTTGCTTGTTCCGTGGGCTCAGGATATTCTTGATGCCATTGAGCGTGGAGATATAAACCTTAATGAATTTGAACTTGAACAATGGAGACTCATGCACATCGGTGCACAGCCCGTACCCCCCAGTCTTATAAAACGCTGGAAGTCTGTATTCCCGAATCATGCATACGACACAAACTATGGTCTTTCTGAGTCAATCGGCCCCGGATGCGTTCATCTTGGTGTTGAGAACGAACACAAGGTTGGTGCAATCGGCAAGGCAGGTTTCGGCTGGGAAGTTAAAATTGTTGACGAAAACGGAATAATTGTTGAACGGGGCGATGTCGGTGAGCTTGCTGTTAAAGGACCCGGCGTTATGACGGCATATTACAAGGACGAAAAAGCCACAAACGATGTCCTCAAAGACGGCTGGCTTTTCACAGGTGATATGGCAATGGAGGACGAAGACGGTTTTATTTTCCTTGTTGACAGAAAGAAGGATGTTATTATTTCGGGCGGTGAGAACATTTATCCCGTTCAGATTGAAGACTTCCTGAGAAAGAACGAAAAAATCAATGATGTTGCGGTTATCGGACTTCCCGATGCAAGACTTGGTGAGATTTCTGCGGCAATCATTCAGATTAAAGATGGTATGACTGCAACCGAGGAAGAGATTAACGAATTCTGTCTTGACCTTCCAAAGTATAAGAGACCAAGAAGGGTTATCTTTGCTGATGTTCCCAGAAATCCAACAGGAAAGATTGAAAAACCAAAACTCAGACAAATATACTGCGGTGAAAGCGTTGTTGCACAGCAGAATGAAATAAAATAATTTACGAAAGGAAATACATAAAATGAAAAAATTATTGCTCGGTAATGCTGCGGTTGCCCGTGGTGCATATGAAGCCGGTGTGAATGTTGTTGCTTCATATCCCGGAACACCCAGCACAGAAATAACCGAAGAAATTGTTAAGTTTGAAGAAATATATGCAGAATGGTCGCCCAATGAAAAGGTTGCGGGTGAAGTTGCAATCGGTGCATCAATTGCAGGCGGAAGAGCCATGAGCTGTATGAAACACGTTGGTCTTAATGTTATGGCTGACCCCGTGTTTACGGTTAGTTATACAGGTGTTAACGGCGGTCTTGTTTTTTGTGTTGCTGATGACCCCGGAATGCATTCGTCACAGAATGAGCAGGATTCACGTCACTATGCAAAAGCATCAAAAATTATGATGCTTGAACCGGCAGATTCAAATGAATGTAAGGAATTCACCCGTATGGCATTTGACCTGTCGGAAAAATTTGATACACCGGCATTTATCAGATTGTCAACCAGAGTTTCTCATTCACAGAGCCTTGTTGACCTTGGCGAAAGAGCTGATGTTCCTGTGAAGGCTTATGAAAAGAACCCTGCAAAATATGTTATGATGCCCGGCAATGCAATCAAACGTCATGTTGATGTTGAAAAGAGAATTGCAGACTTGATTGAATTTGCCGAGACAACCGAACTTAATACTGTTGAAGAAAACGGTTCAAAAATCGGTATTATCACCGCCGGTATCGCATATGCGTATGCAAAGGAAGCTCTCGGAGATTCGGCAGACTTTTTGAAGCTTGGAATGGTTTATCCTCTTCCTGAAAAGAAGATTATTGAATTTGCAAAGAAGTATGACAAAGTATTTGTTGTTGAAGAACTTGACTCTGTTATTGAAAGTCATTGCAAGGCTTTGGGTGTTGAAGTTTGCGGCAAAGAATGTTTCACTCTCCTTGGTGAATATACTCCTGCAATGATAAAGAAGGCTGTTCTCGGAGAAGATGCTCCCGAAGTTCTTTCGGCTGATGAGGCAATTCCCGTAAGACCTCCCGTTATGTGTGCAGGCTGTCCTCACAGAGGAACATTCTACGTTCTGAAAAAGCTGGGACTCGTTGTTTCGGGTGACATTGGTTGTTATACTCTTGGTGCAACACCTCCCCTTCAGTCCGTTGACACAACAATTTGTATGGGTGCATCTGTCAGCGCTGCTCACGGTATGGCAAAGGCTCAGGGTGCTGAGTTCAACAAAAAACTTGTTTCTGTTATCGGCGATTCAACCTTTATGCATTCGGGTATAACAGGCCTTATTGATATTGTTTACAACAAGGGCAACAACACGGTTATTATTCTTGATAACTCAATCACCGGTATGACAGGCCATCAGGAAAACCCGACAACCGGAAGAACAATCAGAGGTGAAGCAACAAAGCAAGTTGACCTTATTGCTCTTTGCAAGGCTGTTGGAATTGACAGGGTTACGGTTTGCGATCCCTTTGACATTAAAAAGTTTGAAGAAGTGGTCAAGGAGGAAGTTAACGTAGAAGAACCTTCTGTTATCATTGCACAGCGTCCCTGCGCTCTCTTGAAAACTGTTAAATATACGGGAACCTGCAAGATGACCGATAAGTGTAAAAACTGCAAGCTGTGTATGAAGCTCGGTTGTCCTGCAATTACGTTGAAGGACGGTAAGGTTGTTATTGATGCAACACAGTGTAATGGTTGCGGACTTTGTATAAATGTTTGTCCATTCGGAGCAATTGAAAAGGAGGAAAAATAACCATGACTAAAAATATAATGATTGTTGGCGTTGGCGGTCAGGGTACCCTCCTTGCCAGCAGAATTCTGGGTAATACAGTTATAAACGAAGGCTATGACGTGAAGGTGTCTGAGGTTCACGGTATGAGTCAGAGAGGCGGAAGCGTTGTAACTTATGTTAAATACGGTGAAAAGGTATATTCGCCCATTGTTGACAGAGGTGAAGCTGATGTTATTCTTGCCTTTGAACTTCTTGAAGCATACAGAGCACTTCCCTACTTGAAAAAGGGTGGAAAAATTATCATTAACAATCAGCAGATTGACCCAATGCCTGTAATCACAGGTGCGGCAGAATATCCTGAAAATATTGCAGAAAAAATTTCGGCTATGTGTGATACAACAATTGTTGACGCACTTTCTCTTGCAAAGGAGGCCGGAAATATCAAGGCTGTTAATGTTGTTCTGATTGGTGTTATGGCAAAAACAACAGACATTCCCTATGAAAAATGGGTTGAAACAATAAAAACAACAGTTCCTGAAAAGTTTCTTGAGGTGAATCTCAAGGCGTTTGAACTTGGATACAACAACTAAAGGAGTGATAAAGATGGCAGTATGGCAGCCTGAATATGAATTGATGTCACGTGAGCAAATAAAAGAAGACCAGAGTAAAAAGCTCAGGTGGCAGGTCGAGAGAATGTATAAATCCGTTGAGCTTTTCAGAAAAAGAATGGATGAAAAAGGCTTGAAGCCTGAAGATATAACAGGTGTTGATGATCTTTATAAACTTCCTTTTTCCTATAAGCAGGATTTGAGAGATTATTATCCCTACGGTCTTTTTGCTGTTCCTATGAGTGAAATAAGGCGTGTGCATGCATCGTCGGGTACAACCGGCAAGCAGATTGTTGTGGGTTATACGGACAACGACCTTGAAATGTGGGCAGATTGTTTTGCCAGAATGCTCGTTGCGGTTGGTGCTGATGAAAATGATTTTGTCCATGTTGGATACGGCCTTGGTTTGTTTACGGGTGGTTTTGGTGCCCATGACGGTGCGGTGAGAATCGGTGCAACCACAATTCCCATTTCCGCAGGCAATACCCAAAGACAGATTCAGACCATGATTGACTTTGGTTCAACAGTTCTTTGCTGCACACCTTCCTATGCAATGTATCTTGGTGAAGTTATTGAGGAAATGGGAGTAAAGGACCAGCTGAAACTGAAAGCAGGTATCTTTGGTGCTGAACCGTGGACTGAAGAAATGCGCGCACAGATTGAAGAAAAACTGGGCTTGAAGGCTTATGACATATACGGGCTTTCTGAAATTATGGGGCCGGGTGTTTCGTATGAATGTGAATATCAGTGTGGTATGCACGTTTGTGAAGACAATTTTATTCCTGAGATTATCGACCCCGATACGGGTGAGGTTCTTCCTGAGGGTAGCCAGGGTGAGCTTGTTTTCACAACAATCACAAAGGAAGGCTTTCCTGTTATCAGATATCGCACAAGAGATATTTGTTCTCTTAATTATGAACAGTGCAAATGCGGAAGAACACACGTCAGAATGAACAAGCCTCAGGGCAGAACCGACGATATGCTTATTATCAGAGGTGTTAACGTGTTCCCGTCACAGATTGAAGAAGTTCTTCTGAATGTTGGCGGCAATGTGACACCCAACTATCAGATTATTGTTGACAGAGAAAACAATACCGACACATTCCAGGTTAATGTTGAAATGAGCGAAGCTCTTTTTGCTGAGGGGATGAAGGGTATTGAAAAAACAACAAAACTGATTTCCGAAAAGCTCAGAAGCACTTTGGGTATCGGACCAAAGGTTAATCTTGTTAACCCCAAGTCAATTGAACGAAGTGAAGGAAAGGCGAAACGTGTTATTGATAAGAGAAAACTCAAATAATTTTTGAAAGGGTGGTTTGTATGTTTATAAAACAGCTTTCGGTTTTTGTTGAAAACAAACACGGCAGACTTCAGGCGATAATTGACAAGCTCAGTGAAAGCGGAGTTAACATCAGGGCATTGTCAATTGCGGATACAACCGATTTCGGTATACTCAGAATGATTGCAGATGACAATGAAAAAGCAAAAAGCGTTCTTGCGGATTCAGGTGTCATTTCCACATCAACCGATGTTATTGCAGTATATATTGATGACAAAACCGGCGGACTTGCACAGGTTTTGAAAATTGTCACAGATGCAGGAATCAGTATTGAATATATGTATGCTTTCCTTGGCAGAAAAGAAGGTAAGGCATTGATGGTTCTCAAAGCTGATGATGAGCCTTTGGCTGAAAAGGTGTTAAGTGAGAACGGAATTGCTCTTGCGAATCCGGATGAGCTTTAATGTGAAAAATAAACTGTTGTGTTTTGAACAGCAGTTTATTTTTTTATTGATTAAATTTGGTTTTTTTGATATAATTATATTATATATTGAAAGGAGGCTTTTATATGAGAATATGTGTTTTTGGTGCAGCCAGTGACAAAATATGCGAAAGCTATATAAAGGCTGTTGAAATTATGGGCGAAAAACTTGCCAAGAGAGGCCATGGCCTTGTGTTCGGTGCAGGTGGCAACGGACTTATGGGTGCGGCTGCAAGAGGTGTTAAGCGTGCAGGTGGCGAGATTATTGGCGTTATTCCACGTTTTTTCAGGGATGAAGAAGTTGAAAAGATTTATGAAGAGTGTACAGAATTGATATTTACCGAAACAATGGCTCAGAGAAAAACAAAAATGGAAGATTTGGCTGATGCATTTATTATTGTACCGGGCGGAATAGGAACTTTTGAAGAATTTTTTGAGGTTCTGACGTTGAAACAGCTTTCAAGGCATACAAAGCCCATTGCGGTTTATGATATAAATGAATATTATAAGAATATGGATGCATTTCTTGAAGTTTCATATAAGGAACAGTTTATCCGTGAGGATTGCCGTGATTTGTATTGTTACAGCGATGATGCAGATGCGATTTTTGATTATATCGAAAATGACAAAAGAATTCAACGTGATGTCCATGATTTGAAAAACGGTTAATTTTATAGACAAAAAAGGGGTTATAGTATGATGTACTATAACCCAAATTTATTGATTAACTGCAAATTCTGCCGATTTTTTCGCCAATATCAACCTTTACTTCATAGCCTTTTTTTGTTTGTTCAATAATATCATCATCAATTGCAACATTGTTATTCAAAAACAGAATAGAAGTTGAACCGCCATACTCGAAATAACCTTTTTCGTCACCTTTGATAAAGGATGAAACAGTATGATTTCTGATCTTTCCAACAAGCATTGCACCAACTTCAACCTGAACGATTTTTCCCAAATTATCTGTTTCAAGAATTGAAACTTCACGGCTGTTTCGTGAAAAAACTTTGTATTTTGCGGCAATGGGTCTGACGGTATGAAGTGCGCCTTTGATTTTATATGTTTTTTTCAAAATTCCGCTGTCCGGAAAAAGGTATCTGTGATAGTTATTTGCGCTTAGTCTGAAAACAAGACACAATCCGTCTGAATATTGCTCTGCAAGTTCTTTGCTGCCAACAATTTCTTCAACGGTATATTTCGAATTTTTGATGTCAAGACACAGGTCCTTGCTTATGTTATAAACTGAGAGTTTTGATTCTGCAATTGAAGCAAAGTCCTTTGGGTCGGCAGAAATTGAAAAATCCTTTTTTCTGGTAAAAAACTCATTGAAGTTTTTGAAGCTGCCCACATCCCAATGGGTTGTGTCTATATTGTGTTTTTGGATGAAAGGTATTATGCTGCGTTTGCTGAACCGGCTTTTTTGATACACGGCAACAGCTTTGCTAAGCCATGGCCGAACAAGACAAATCTTCAGCAGAACACGCCCTGCAACTCGGTTATAAAGAAACTGAACAGTTTTATCCGAATGCTCAACTTCTTCAATGAGACATCTCTTTTTTCTGTCATAAATAGTCATAATTCATTCCTTTTATTTTATAAATAAAATTGTGATTAGGATTGTTGCTGCGATGGAAAAGAATACAAACACCAATCCGGTTGGTTTTTTGAGTTTAAAATTAAGAACAAAAAGAACAGCTATAATCGCATAAACAATCAGCATTGCTTCAAGGAAGAAAGGAAGATTTCTGAACAACAGATAAGCAATGGGGATTATGGCGGCAACAGATGTAACGGGAAGCCCGCTGAAATATGTTGTTTTACCTGTTGTTGTGATGTTGAACCATGCAAGTCTCGTAACACCTGTAATTATATATGCAATCGAAACGGCGTGTACGATAATCATTTTAATGTTGCCGTTCATCGGGATAAAAAATTCACATGTTGTACAGGTTTTGATGAGTATAACAATTGGAAAAACAACAAAAGAAACGGTGTCTGCAAGAGAATCAAGTTGAATTCCAAAATCCTTTTCGGTTTCGGTTCGTTTGCATCTTCTTGCAACCTTACCGTCAAACATATCGCAAACACCGGCTATAATAAGGCATGCCATAACGAAAGGTAGCTTTGAATTGTCTGTCTGGAATGCAATTTGCCAAATGCCGATAACTGCAGCAACAACACTCATATATGTGAGAATGACGGAACGGTTATAACACCCAATAAATCTTTTCATATAATAATCCTCGCTTTGTGGAAGCATATTTTACATTTGCTAATACACAGTTTTATCAAGTATAGCATAAAACGACAAATTATGCAAGCCCAAAAACAATAAATAGTAAAATATATAGAAATTTGCCTGAGTTTTATTTGCTGTATGGCTTGTCATACTAAATGTGTATGAATCAAAATTTGATTTTATAAATTTTTTACAATAATTGAATTACTTTTTTATAAAATGAAAAAGTAAGTTATTCAAAAAAATGACTTCAGACTCCGACCTCTTGCCGCTATGCGTCGCTCGGGTTCAAATCTGCTGTGTAAAAACCAAAAAGACAGGCGAAATGCTTGTCTTTTGGTGGCGGAGAAGGAGGGATTTGAACCCTCGCGCCGCGTTAACGACCTACACCCTTAGCAGGGGCGCCTCTTCGGCCTCTTGAGTACTTCTCCGAATTCAAAAACTATATTTAGATAAAAAAATGGCGGAGAGGCAGAGATTCGAACTCTGGGTGCTTTCGCATCACTAGTTTTCAAGACTAGCTCCTTAAACCACTCGGACACCTCTCCGTATTTAACCGCTTTCTTCAAGCGACTTTGAAAGTATATCACATCTTTCTTTGAATGTCAATACCTTTTTTAAAAATTTTTTCAATTTCTATAAAAATTTTTCAAAATATTTTCGAAATATAATATGTAAAAATCTTGACACAAGGGAAAAAATATGTTATTCTTTAGGTAATAATAATTAAATTACAAGTGACGTATTTGTACATCACAAAAAAGGAGGATTTTTTATGAAAAGAAGTTTAGTGGCTATGCTGCTTGTTGCAACTCTTGTGATGAGTTGTTTCTGCAGTGTCAGCGCAGCAACAACAGACGGAAAAACTGCAGGTGAGTTTTTGCAGTTGTGCAAGGCGTTGGCAACAGAAATTGAAGTTCCTGTTGGTATTGACGGAAAAGATGACGATGAGGAATTTGGCGAAAAAGAC
>JAZRMZ010000155.1:0-2356 GCA_045647905.1 Clostridia bacterium | reverse complement strand
TAAGCCCATCAATTTTATTTCCGTCCTCGCCTGTAAACTCTACAAAGTTTACACTTCCGTTGGAGGTTGTAATATTAAGCCATAATCCGCTTTTTATTTCAGTTACTTTAACTGTTACCTTCATATAATCGGGACATTCACCCGTATCGTTTGAAGCTCCGAAAACGAAAGAGTACCTTCCTCCGATATCACTCTTAAATACATAAATGTTGCTTTCAAGCAAAGTTTTTTCTTCGCCGTTTATAAGATAATAGGACTTTGCAAGATTGAAATAGTCGTTCAGGTCAATTTCTATTCCGACACCATTATATGTTTCTTTGCTGTCTTCTTCAACAATTCGTTCGGGCAGCATTTCGGGTGCTTCGCCTAAAGAAAAATTGATAGTGTAGGTACAACTTCCTTTGAGAGAACTTACATATTGCCCCGTAAGAGTCATAACAAGCTGAGCTTCTCCGTTATTAAGTTTAACCTGCCCTGTATGACCACTCATTGTGCATCTGTTGAGCGATGTGCCGAATTCCACAGAAATTTCGGCGCCGGGATTTGTAAAACCATCAAGGACTATATCTACCGTTGTGCCATCTTCTGTTGCTTTTTGGACATTTGCACCGCTGATTTTTATATTTACCGCCTTTGCATAATAGCTTGAACGGGAATAAACGATTTTATCTGTAATGTCAACAACATTATTTGTGACATCAAGAACGGGAATCTCTGTCACTGTTACAGTTGACACATTACTTGAAACAGTCAATCCTTCGCAGGATGCTGTTGCATAGTAATAAGTTGTGCCGATTTCATCCGTTGAAGGGGTAAAGTTTTTATCAGTTGCACCATCAATAGCTTCACCGTTTTCTGCATTTTTCTCCGCATTTTTATACCATTGATAAATAACTTCATCTTCGGTTATGCCGGTGTACTCTACATCAAATGTTAAATCTGTTGCAGTTTTACCTTGAATGTATTTTACCTCGTATTCATTAAGGTTTGTATTTATTTTGAGGGATGGAGCTTCTACCGTCACCGTTACTATATTACTTGTTTTAGTTAAATCATCGCAGGATGCAACGACATAATAATATACAGTACTGATTTCATGTGTATCGGGAGTAAAGCTTTCCTCGATTGCTCCGTCTATAGCCTCACCATTTTCTGTGCTCTTTTCGGTGTTCTTATACCACATATACGTTACGGTATTTTCGGTTTCACCGCCAATACACGCTGCCGCAACTGTCAAAGGTAATGACGGCTTATCCTGAACATATATGATTTCGGTTTCGGAAAGATTTGAGATAAACTTTAATGCAGGTCCGGAAGGTCCTTCAGTGGTAAAATTGATAGTATAAGTGCCACCTGCAACAGCCTGGGGTCCCATAGCTACTCTGAACTGATAGTTCATTGTTCCTTCGCCATTTTCCAAAGTGCAGGTATTTCCCATATGTTGCAATATCCCTTGACCGCTTCCCACTAAGCCTGCCTGCAGTTTTGCAGACAGATCAACATCTGCTGATAAGACAATATCTATTGTGTTATCATTCTGCTCAGCACTTACAATAGATACCGGTTCATATGTTCCTTGGAAATAAACTTCCAAATGTTTCAAAGTATATGGTCCGGCTTGTGTATCGGTAATATCTACATTGTTACCGTTAACCGGCAAGGATGCCGCAATGGTCATAGGCATCATACTAATGACCATAACAAGTGCCAAAAGTACACTTAAAATCTTCTTCAATTTGTTTCATTCCTTTCAATTCATCACTTTTATTGCTTGCGTTTTCACCTCCGTAGCCGCAGGCAATAAAAAAACTGCGGCAATTTTTCTTTGAAAAATTACCACAGCTGAGTTTTTCTGTGATGAATCACAATTCAGATGAGAATATGGGACAAAGCCCTGAAATATTACATTTCAGCACCTCAATCTGAAAACATCATTCCTATGCAAATGAGCACTTACGGAATAACATCAAAGCAGGTCTTGTGACTCGCACCATATAGACAAATCTGTCCGCATTTTCATATCCTGCCTTCTCAGTTTCCCAATGACTATCTTTCGATAACGGATATAAAAACATTCGATGCACACACCGACAGTTAACCGCAGGGGATTCTCACCCCATTCCCTTTCCACTGATTATGCCTTGCTTATGAGCTTTTACGACATAATCAACACTCTGTGTGAATGTATTAAATTAAGAATATCATATACTTTGCTTTTCTAAAATGCCACAATTACAGATATCAGCACCTAAGCAAACAGATGATACAATATTGATTTTATCACATTTAGTAAATCAAATCAAGAGGGTAACAAAAAAGAAGTTTATACATTATGTATAAACTTCCAATTATGTTA
>JAZRMZ010000154.1:0-6241 GCA_045647905.1 Clostridia bacterium | reverse complement strand
TCCTTTCGTTTTTGGGTACAAAAAAAGAGGCAATCTCTAATTAAAGAAATTGCCTCAATTCTTATAAAATATTTACTTGTGTCTCAGGTTCAAATCCCTGATATAGTTGCAAAAATCTATTGAAAAAATTTTTTTGTAATTTACTTTTTTATCTTCTGTATTTTCACTTTAAACCTTGCCAAAAATCCTCAAAATTGGGATGTCCCCAGTTCAAGTCCTCTTTATACGGGGTGTGTATCTACCATTCGTATATCAAAACCAATTTTAATTTTTTCTTATCAAAATCGCTGAAACCCGCTTGAATACTGCAAAAGAAAAGAACAATATAGATTGCATCTATATTGTTCTTCTTTTTTGGTCGGGATGACAGGATTTGAACCTGCGGCTCCTACGTCCCGAACGTAGTGCCCTACCAAACTGGGCCACATCCCGATATGTATTTTGTACTATAATAAAACAGCTTTAATATTATATACTATTTTTTTGAAGTTGTCAAGTGTTTTTGAAGAACCTGTTTTTATTTTTTCAATAAATTAACAAAAAGGAAGTGACCCCTGATTGAGCTTCTTTACGCCACAACCAAGAGTCACTTCCGGACGCTCTTGATATCTAACATCATTTGGTTATCCTCTCTTTCTTAGTCTGCCTTATGCTTCTCCACATTTTTCAAACACATACTTTTCTTTTTTCTCTAACGAGAACACCTTGATTTTCAGCGAGCTTGCAAAAGACGAATTTCTGACTTTGATGAAGGTTTTTCTTTTTTTGATTTAAACAATCTGCATCTGATTTAAAATCTATGTTATACGTTTATACACCGCCGTGTTTTTCTCCTCTTTTCCAAAGCTTTATGTTTAAACCGCTTTGCGAAAAGTCCTTCATTTCCGGTCACTCTTACTTTCTCATTGGACTGTACCTTCCTTTCTGTGATTTAAGTGTATCACATTTCAATGCTTTATTCAATTGACAAATTATAAAAATAATTTTTAGTTTATTTGTAAGATAATGAGATTTTTTCACGCTGACCAAATTTCTTCTTTACAAACAATATTCAAATGTGATATACTTATTTTGTTGGGCGTTTTTTACCCCAACTTAATTTATTAACAGCCTTATACAAAAAGATTCCTCATCACATACGCAATGAGGAATCTTTTTCATTATACCTTTGCAGTTTCCTTATCCTTCAGCTGAATGAAAATTCCCAAAACAATTATAATCAAGCCAATAACAGAAAAAACGTTCACTTCTTCCTTCAAAACAAGCCCCGTCCATACCAGAGACAAAAATGGCGTTATGTAAGCAAGATTTGAAATTTTTGCAGTTTTTCCCGAACCGAGAGCAATCACCCATGAAGTTGTGGCTACTGCCATGGTAAAAGCGCCATTCCACGCAAAGCCCAGAGTCTGAATTGCGGTGGGTATAAACAACTGTCCCTTGACGGCATTAATCACCGTTGTCAGAACAAAAGATGCCCCATAGCTTATCATCATAGTGATGCATTTGTCATAACTCTTTTTCTGATTAAGTGCCGTAAAAATACCGTACGAAACGGCACCAAACACACAAAACAAAGCTCCGAGAAGTGTTTTTTTGTCAAACTGAATAAGCTCGCCGCTTGTAACCACAATAACCCCCACAAAAGACATACCAATGGCAAGCCCTTTACGCACGGTCATTTTCTCTTTCAGAATTATGCAGGCAAAAACCACGCTCATTATGGGCCACAGATAATTTACGATAAACGCCTGCGATGCCGGCATCAAATCCGTCCCTGCATAATAAAACATATAATAGAAAAATGTACTTGGCAAACCAATCAAGACCGAAACAATATAATCCTTTACCTTGTAATTTTTCAGTTTTTTGAACCTTCCCGTAGCAATGTTAAAAAACAACAGGGCAATCCCCGCAAAGAAAACACTCACCCACAGCACTTGTATATTATCATATGCACCAAGGAGCAATTTAGTAATAACCGCCACCGTTGACCAGAAGAAAATTGATGTGGCAGCAAGCAAATATGTCTTTCTCATAATAATTCTTTTCTCCTTTATACACCGAACGCACAAAAGGCTTGCCAAAACAGCAAGCCTTTTGACATATCTTTTAGCCAATTATTCCTTTAAATTTATCATAAGCCTCATTCCATGCAGATTCATCCGCAGGTGCATATTCCTTGATTTCAGTTGAATTCATAATCACACTTGTGATATCCGTCAACTCTCCCTTTGCATAAAGCTGAACAGCAATGTTACCCATAGCAGTTGCTTCAATGGGTCCTGCAATAACCTTTGCACCGGTTGAATTTGCAGTCATCTGACAAAGAAGTTTATCCTTTGTTCCGCCGCCAACCATATGAATTGACTTATATTCCTTTTCGGTACAATCCTTGATTTGTTCAAAAGCAACTCTGTACTTGAGAGCAATACTTTCATAAATACATCTGATAAGCTCGCCGTCTGTTTCAGGTCTGCCCTGACCTGTTTTTTCACAGTATGCCGCAATTCTGTCAAGCATACCGCCGGGAGCCACAAAGGACTGGTCATCGGGGTCGATGAAATACTTAAAGGGTTCTGCCTTCAAAGCAAGTTCTTCCATATCAGCATAGCTGTAATTCTTGCCGTCCTTAACAAACTGACGCTTTGCTTCCTGAATAAGCCACAAGCCGATAATATTCTTGAGGAATCTTGTTTTACCGCCAAAACCATATTCGTTTGTGATGTTGTACTTGTTTGATTTTTCTGTCAGAACAGGTTCATCCGTAACAGTACCGAAAAGTGACCATGTGCCGCAAGAAATAAAAATAAAGTCCTTATCCTTTGACGGAACAGCCGCAACAGCACTTGCCGTGTCATGACCCGCAATTGCAACAACTTCCTTAGGGCTGACACCAAGCTCATCAGCAAGCTCCTGCTTCATTTTGCCAACAACAGTTCCGGCTTTTACAATTTTGGGGAATATGCTTCTGGGATAGCCAAATCTGTCAATTACCTCCCACTTCCAGTCACACTTTTTCTGGTCGAACATATGAGTGGTTGATGCAATTGTGCTCTCTGCATACTGTTCGCCCGTGAGCATATAACTGAACATATCGGGCATAAGAAGGAATTTATCCATCTTGTTCAAATCCTTTTCAGCAAGAAGCTGAAAAAGAGTATTAAAGTTCATAACCTGTATTCCCGTCAATTCATAAAGTTCTTTTTCGGGAATGATTTTGAATGCTTTTTCTGTGATGTTGTCCGTTCTTGAATCACGGTAATTGAAGGGGTTTCCAATCAGCTTTCCGTCCTTGTCAATCGCACCGTAATCAACACCCCAGGTATCAATGGCAACGGTATCAAAATCCGAAATTTCAGCCGCCTTCTTTATACCTGTTTTAATTTCGTTGAAAAGCGCCTCCGCATTCCAGCGCAGCTCACCGTTTTCATAATTTGGGTCATTTGAAAATCTGTGAACCTCTGTCAATTCAATCTTTTCGCCGTCAAATGAACCCAAAATAGCTCTTCCGCTTGATGCGCCAAAGTCTATCGCCAAAACTTTTTTCATAACTTAATACACCTCATAAATATATTTTTTTATCAATCCTTCAGATTATCAAAAATTCCTTTTGTACCCACAGATTGATTATAATTTTCCAAAATTCTTTCCATTTCCTGCAGCTTTTGGGTATTCCGAATCAGCTCCATGCTTTTTTCGGCCAATTTATTCAGGGACTTTTCAATCACAGCCGCACCCATATCCTCAAAAAACTTCATATTATGCTGTTCGCACCCTGCAACCACATCCGCCAGCAACATCGGAACCCTTTTCATCGCCGCCTCTGTTGAGCTTATGCCGCCGGGCTTTGTCAGATACAAATCCGTTGCATCCATATACAACGAGATGTTTTCCGTATACCCCACAATATGAATTCTTTCGTTATTTTTATGCTTCTTCAACAGCTTTTTAAAAAGTCTTTCATTTGTTCCGCAAACAATCGTAACCTCAACATCACTGGGTATAATTTTTGAAAGTTTGAACGCTGTTTTTGCAATGGGGCCGCACCCCATGCTTCCGCACATAACAAGCAAATGCTTGGAATCAGGGTCAATTTTCAGCAGTTGTTTTGCCTCACGTTTGTCAATTTTCCGAACAAAATCAGTCCGAACAGGTATCCCAACGGGAATAATCCTTTCTTTTGGAATCCCGCACCTTGCAAATTCATCAATCAGAGATTCATGAGGAATAAAATAATACTGCAAATCACTTTTTTCCATACTGGGACTGCAAGTGTAGTCCGTGGCAACAAAAGATGTTTTCACATCAATCGGATGCAGTTTTTGCATATAAGTCAGTATCATTGCAGAAAACACGTGAGTGCAAATGATTGTGTCAAAGCTGCCTTCTGCGATATAATCATAAATTTTGTCTGTTCCCGAAGTCAGCATTCTGAAAATCAGTGAACTCTCCTTAAATACAGAAGGATGACTCTCGCTGTAACTGTAACCTTTTCTGAACAGCCACGGCAGATGTCTGTACATAAAGCTGTGACCCCATGACATAAGCTTTGCAAGCCGCTTTGAATCAAACTCAAGTGCGTCACGAACCTCACAGCAAACATTTTGCTCATCAAAATATTCCTTCACAGCTTTTGCGCAGGAATCATGTCCCTGTCCCGTACTGCAACTCAAAACCAAAACTTTTTCCACGAACAAAATCCCTTTCGCTCATATTAATGTTTCCAATAAGATTTAAATTTTTCAAATACAGATAGTTTGTCCCGATTCAACACTGTACAGCTTGCCGTCAACATCCAGCCAGACCGTAATAACGGTTGGATTATAAACAACATGACCATTTGCACTGTAAATCAGACTTTTATATGCCTGAACATAATTATAAATTTCCATATTGGTAGCATACCATATTTCATCATTATTTGCAAACTTTTCGCAAATCTTTTCTATATGCTCCCAATTTTTATTTGTGTCAAACTCGTAGCTATGCCCCCATATGTAAAAAAGCCGTGAATGTCTTCTTGCGTGATATACCTTTGTTGAAATATCAAGCCCGATAAATTCATCAATAAACTCCATAATTCTCGGATTCTTATGATGCGCCGTGGGCATCCAAGCATGAAAGTCCGAAGGCAACATAAACTGATTGTTGTCACCGCCCCATGTTCTTGCATATGCAATGTCAAGCTCCGAAAGATATTTCTTCACATCCTCATAGCTTCCCAGATTTCCGAACAGCGTTATACCCGTATCAGGATAAGCCATTCCACGAACAATACAGCCGCACCGTTCTTCAAGCTCCAGTCTGCAATCAAGAACATCTCTGATTCCTTCAATGGTTCTCATATTACCGTTTGCCCTGTGATTTGCACCATGCACGGCAATTTCATGCCCCTTGGACAGAAAGATTTCCTGAATCTGTTCTTTTGTGAAATTCTCTGCTCTCAGAGCTTCACAATTGAAGTTGAAGGTCCCCTTCATACCGTACTTATCAAATATCTCAGCCAAACGTCTATCCTGCGGCACACCGTCATCATAACTGAAGGTAAGAGCCTTTGCTTTTCCATCAGGGTATCTCATAAAAACCGATCTCATAGACTAATTCTCCTTTAAACGCAAATTAGTTTACACCACATTACTATATTTTAACAGCCTATAATCTTTTTGTCAATCGGTTTAAGTCCTATATTTGCGAATTTATCCCGATTTTTTTTATTTTTATCTCCAAACTTAACAAAATTGTCCTTAATAACATTAAACATCGTTGCCACAAGGCAACATACCGGGCCATTTATGTCAATAAAAAAGAGACTGTTGCGTTAAGTAAAGTTATTGTGCAAATTAACAACAATGTCACCCTGAGCGCAGTCGAATGGTCTTTATAAAACTTTGCCAATTATTAATTATTCATGAGCCACAAGGCTCAATTCATGAAATCATAGATTTCAATTCGTGCCGTCGGGCAATTCATAAAAAAGCACCTTTGACGCTCGCCTGCGGCGGGCAAAAAAGGATACAGCTTTTTTCGTCCATGTGCGTTCCCGCCATCGGCGAAAAATTTCGCACGGACAATTTAGTTTTTGTTTTTTGTATAATAGGAAATTCGCAAGGTTTCCTATTATATAAAAAAGTGTACTACGCACACTTCAACTCCCCTGCCCCTCAATCTTGAGGGGTGGGGTTGCTTTTTATCTATGTTTTGTTGTAAAATGTATTTATGAATATTATGCAAAGAATTTTTA
>JAZRMZ010000153.1:0-9795 GCA_045647905.1 Clostridia bacterium | reverse complement strand
CTATTACATACATAAACGATGCGAGGATTTTGTACATAGATATCCACCAGGTTGTTTTATCTTTATAAAAACTGTATTCTGATAAACTCTCCATCGTCCCTATTTCAATTTCAATATCCGATTTTAATTTTTGCAATTCTCGTTCGACATATTCCTTTGTTTCATATTCTTTTATTTTTGAAGATATTATACATTCTTCGCTTGTTTTCACTTGTTCTTGTATCTTTCTCAATATTTTTTTCATTTCTTTTATTTTTGAAGCACACTTTTCTTTAAATTCCACAGTGTCTTTTGACATAATTTCAAACTCTTTTACAACTGACGCACATAAATCAGATATTGCAAATAATGTGCTCGCAATTGTTATCGCCAAAACAAGTGCCGACCAAATAGGATATTCCCAAAAATATCTAACTATCTTTGCAATTAATATAAAAATAATATAAGAAAGCATAAACAAACTATTTCTTTTCAATAGTACATTTCCCCTTTCAACAACATTCGACATCCTTTATAGACTCATATCAAATTAGTAACAAAAATTATTTAAGCCAATTAATTTCATTTTAAAGATCTTTAAGGAATCGGCCTGAGTGTGCTCCATCGATTAGCATACTTTCCTCCGGTAAATCTCTGGCCTGACAGTTTTCGGCCACCCATGTTATATATTTCATATAATTCTGATTATTAAATTCATTATATCATTTTTTTCATAAATATACAAGTCTTAATAAATATCATTTTTCAAGTAATCGAATTTATAAAAATAAAATCACTGCCAATTTTGTTTATGTTTTCCCACTTTATTACTATATCCGCCGATTTGCCAAAAAGCCCGAAAAAACGGTAAGCTCCCTCAACAACAATAGCAAGCAATCTACCGTCTTCAAGGTCAATTTCAACATCCGTCACAAATCCCAGCCTTGCACCATCGGCAATATTTATAACTTCCTTTTCTTTTAAATCATTTATACTGCATTTCATAAAAAACACCCCCCTTTTTAACGTGTATATGCAACAGCAAAAAATCATATTCAAACAATTTTCTGTAAAAACCTTCAGTATATGTTTTTGCTGTTGGTGAAATACTGTAATAGAAAATTTTGCTGAGGGGATGATTGACATTTTAAACAAAGTGGAAATATGCGGTGTTAACACAGCAAAGCTGCCATATCTGAACGAAAAACAAAAGCAAGAGCTTTTTGCAAAAATACAAACCGGCGACCAAAATGCCCGTCAGGAATTTATCAACGGCAATCTGAGACTGGTTTTGAGCGTTATACAGCGTTTCAGCAACCGCAACGAAAATATTGATGATTTGTTTCAGGTTGGCTGCATCGGGCTGATAAAGGCACTTGACAATTTTGATACCTCACACGGCGTCAGATTTTCCACGTACGCAGTGCCGATGAATGTCCCTTGTGGGAAAAATTAAAATTCCAGCTTGTAATAAAGTTTTACATCGTCACAGTCCACAACAATCTCCGAAACACAGCTTCTGATTATATTTCGCTTTTCGTGATTTGTCATATAATCCCAACTTTCAGAAAGGCTCGAAAGCTGTTTTTTAACTTCCTTTTTTATTCCGCTCAATGTGTTCTGTTCCTTTTCGGCTTTAATTTCCTTTTCAATTACATCAAGCTCCGACTTTGTTTCGTTGATAGCCTCAATCAATGCATCGTTATCATTTTCAGCATAAATCAAATATAGTTTTTTCAGTTTTTCTCTGACCTTTTTTTCTCTTTGTTCAAGTATATCGGCAACAGATGCTGAATTTGTTTTGTTCCCGTTATTTTTGATTTTGAACCTGAAGGAAAACAAATCATCCCTGACAATATTTTCAAGCTCCTTTGCCATGATTCCCTTATTTGGACATTGGGGATTATGAACAAGGTGCGCTTTGTTCTTATCTCTTGAATAACATATTATTTTATATCCCCTTTTTCCCCACTTGTGATACCTCATTTTTGCACCGCAGCAACCGCATTTCACAAGCCCCGTCAGGAGATGTCCGCTGTCTGCCCTCGTGGTTCTTGAACGTTCTCGCATCAACTGCATTGCTTTTTCATAGGTTTCAGGGCTGATAATGGCTTCATGGAGTCCTGCGTATTCTTCGCCATTGAAGCAAATAAATCCTGCATTTGTCTTTCGCTTTAAAATCTGACGAGCCAGCTTTTCATAAGACAACCCAAGCATACGTGCAATATGATTGGTCGAAAAACCGGCTATATACAGCTCATATATTTTTCTGACGGTTTCGGCATCTTTATTGGGAACAAGAATTCCACGTTCCGAATCATAGTCATAACCAAATGGGACTCTGCCTCCGCCCATCCAGTAGCCCATTTTCACACGTTCTTTCATGCCCATACTTGTTCGTTCTTTGATATTTTCACGTTCAAGCTGAGCAAATGCCGAAAGGATTCCAAGCATAAGCCGACCCAAAGGCGTTGACGTGTCCATACTCTCGTTCAGCGAAACAAAATCAACATTGTTGGGATTAAACACATCTTCAATCAGAAAAAGAGTATCCTTCTGACTTCTTGAAAGTCGGTCAAGTTTATATACCAGAACACAGCTAACCTTTCCGTCTTCAATATCTTTCATAAGTCTTTTCAGCTCCGGTCTTTCTATGTTACTGCCGCTGAAACCACCGTCAATATAATACTCATAATTCTTTATTGATTTTGAAACACAGTATGCAGTGAGCATTTCCTTTTGAGCATCAATGGAATATCCTTCCTCACGCTGTGCATCGGTTGAAACTCTGATGTATATCGCCGCAAATTTATTCATCAGATGCATTCATTCCTTTGGTCGCATCAAAATAGTTACGCTTGTTAACAGAACTGATTGTGTTTGAAATTGTCTCGTTTACAATCTTCATTTCGGGAAAATCTTTCTTTTCGGTCTTTTGACCATTGATGTATCTGATAATTTTCATAAAATCACCTCAACAATATTGTCCCCAAATACTATTTAAATCAAACAAAAAAGACCTTTCGTTTTGAAAAGTCTTTTATCGCTTTATAAATCAAAAAGTTTTTTTGCGTTACCGCTGAGCATTTTTTCATATTCTTCTTCACTGAATCCCAAATCAAAGAAATATTCAAGCTCGCTCTCTGCCGACCACATTGGGTAATCTGTCGCAAACATAACCTTGTCGGCACCATATCGGTTTATCACATCTTTTGCCGTTTGTTTGTCAATCCAGTAAAAGCTGGATGAACAGTCAACATAAAAATTCGGAAGCCCAGCATAGCTTTCGCAAGCAGTATCCCAGATTGACCAACCTCCAAGATGTGCACCAATAACAGTCAGCTTGGTATAGGTTTCAAGAATGGGCAACATTCTGTTTGGGTTTGAAAAATCATATCTGTTGTCGCCTGTGTGTATCAGAATTGGAAGATTGTTTTCTTCGCAAATCTCATATGCTTTCAGAAGTCTGTAGTCATCCAGCTTGAATCTTTGAATATCGGGGTGAATCTTCACACCTTTCAAACCAAGTTCAATAAGGTTTTCAATATCCCCTTTCATATCCGGGCTTTCGGGGTGAATTGTTCCGAGTCCGGTAAAAAAGCCGTCTGCCGCCTTAACTTCCGTTGAAATAAATTCGTTGATGCTTCGCACCTGCTGAGGAGTTGTTGCAACAGACTGAACAAGTGCATGGTCAACTCCGAATTTGATGCAGGTTTCCTTTAAATCAGCTGTTGTGCCCTTACCGAAAGACTCGGCATCATAAAATTTGTCCGTTGCCGCAACAGCCTTTGAAGCAATCTTTTCGGGATAAATATGGCAATGTGTATCAATAATATAATAGTTGTTTTTCATTATGCCGTTACCACACTGTCTGCCTTTTGAAGACCCAGCTTCACAACTGCATCTTCACGCATTTTATATTTGAGAATCTTTCCTGCCGCATTCATGGGGAATGAATCAACAAAGTCAATGTATCTTGGAACCTTGTGCTTTGCCATGTGCGCAAGAATATAATCCTTCATTTCCTTTTCGGTGATTGTTTCGCCGTCCTTCAGAATTATGCAAGCCATAATTTCTTCGCCATACTGTTCATCGGGTACGCCGATAACCTGAACATCGCTGACAGACGGATGCGTGTAAATAAATTCTTCAATTTCTTTGGGATAAATATTTTCACCGCCACGGATAATCATATCCTTGAGTCGACCCGTAATCTTGTAGTTTCCATCCTCTGTCTTGCAGGCAAGGTCACCTGTATGAAGCCAGCCGTCCTTGTCAATTGCCGCCGCTGTTGCCTTTGGCATTTTGTAATAACCCTTCATAATATTATAACCACGGGCAACAAACTCGCCATTTACACCAACAGGACACTCTTCACCCGTTTCGGGGTCAACAATCTTACATTCAATTTCAGGAAGTGCTCTGCCAACGGTTGCCACACGAACTTCAATGGGATCATCCGTTGAACTCATTGTACAGCCGGGCGATGCCTCGGTCTGACCGTATACAATGGTGATTTCCTTCATATTCATTTTGTTCACAACATCCTGCATTGCCGAAATGGGACATGGACTTCCTGCCATAATTCCCGTACGCATATATGAGAAATCTGTTTTTTCAAAGTCCTCATGTTCAAGCAAAGCAATAAACATTGTGGGAACACCGTGGAATGCGGTTATATGTTCACGGTTAATGCAGGCAAGGGCAGGCTTCGGCGAAAAATAAGGAAGGGGAAACAGGGTTGCGCCATGGGTCATTGATGCGGTCATGGCAAGCACCATTCCAAAGCAATGGAACATGGGAACCTGAATCATCATTCTGTCAGCCGTGGACAAATCCATGCGGTCGCCAATACATTTACCGTTGTTTACAACATTATAGTGAGTGAGCATAACACCCTTGGGGAAGCCGGTTGTTCCCGATGTGTACTGCATATTGCAGACATCGTCCTTGTCAACCTCTGCCGCCATACGGTAAACCGTTTCAACGGGTACCTTTGAAGACATGGCAACAGCATCTTCCCATTCAATACAGCCCTTCTGCTTGAACCCAACCGTTATGATATTACGCAGGAACGGCAGTCTTTTTGCATGGAGCTGTTCTCCTGCCTTGAGATTTTCAAGTTCAGGACAAAGCTCAGCCATAATCTGCGAATAATTTGAATCACGGTAATTCTCAATCATAATCAAAGTATGGGTGTCGGACTGCTTGAAAAGATATTCAGCTTCGTGAATCTTATATGCAGTATTCACCGTCACAAGAACAGCACCGATTTTTGTTGTTGCCCAGAAAGCAATGTACCATTGGGGGACATTGGTTGCCCAGACAGCAACGTGTGTGCCGGCTTTTACGCCCATGGCAACGAGTGCCCGTGCAAATTCATCAACATCATCACGGAACTCGCTGTATGTTCTTGTATAGTCAAGTGTTGTATATTTGAAAGCATACTGGTCAGGAAATTCTTCAACCATACGGTCAAGAACCTGAGGGAAGGTACAGTCAATAAGAGCCTCTTTCTTCCAGACAAACTTTCCTGTATGCGCTTTATTTGAATAAAGTGCCGAAACATTCTTTGCAGGGTCGCTGTACTGCTTCATATAGTTTACAAAGTGTGCAAAGATTATTTCAAGGTCGTCCAGTTCTTCGCACCAGTCGGGATGCCATTCAAGAGAAATAAATCCGTCATAGTTAACTGAACGGAGTGCCGCCATCATCTCACCGATAGGAAGCTCACCTTCACCAATCAGGCAGTATTCCGTGCCCTTTTCGGTTGTCTGCGCGTCCTTGATGTGAACATGACGAACATAAGCACCAAGATTTGTGATTGTTTTTTCAGGATGTTCCTTGCCGTCAAAATATGATGAATTCATATCCCAGAGAGCCGCAAGATTATCTGTTGCAAAGTCAATCAGAATATTACGGAGCGCCTCGGTATCAGCAAAAATACCTGTTGTCTGAATAAGAAGCGTTACGCCGTTCTTTTCTGCCACGGGCACAACCTCAGAAAGAATATCTTTCACAGCATCAATCGCTGTATCCTTTTCGATTTCCGCACCGATAGCCTTGATTCTGACATTGGGGATTTTGAGGTTTGTTGCAATATTTACACAGCTTTTAATTTCATCCAATGCCTCATCCTTTTTTGAAATATCGGCACAATCACAAAGTGTATCAATACAAGGAACGGTAAGTTTGATTTCATAAAGATGCCGAACCGTTGCTGCCGCCGCATAATTATAAAAAGCGCCGTCTTTTTCGGTAAACAAAGGATTGTAAATATTATGAAGTTCAATACCTTCAAACTTCATATCCTTGGCAATACGGCAAAAATCATCAAAGGAATGACCGTGCCAGCCTTTTGTTGAAAATGATAACTTCATCAATTACGCCTCCTCGTACACAATCTTGTTAACAGCCCCAAGATATGCCTTGAGACTTGCTCCGATAATATCGGTTGAAATACCGCTTCCCGAATAAAGTCTGCCGCCATGACGGAGTTTAACCAATGCCGAACCCATGGCTTCCTTACCCTCGGTTACAGACTGAATCTGGAAATCATCAAGTTCATAGTGATTGCCCGTAATCTGTTCAATGGCACGGAAAGCCGCATCAATTGGACCGTCACCCATGGCAACGCCTTCAACTTCGCCGCTGTTTGCTTTGAACAGCTTTATCTGAGCTGATGCGGTTATGATGTTGCCTGTGTTGATAACATAGCTGATAAGCTCATAGGTGGGCGGAACCTGAAGGGCAACTGCCGCAACAATTGCATCAAGCTCCTTTGCACTTACCTTTTCTTTTTTCTCGGCAAGTTTCTTGAATTCATTGTATACTTTTTCGGTATCTTCATCATTCAGGTCATAACCCAGCTTTTGTGTCAATGCATCAACAGCATTGATGTCATCACTCTTGTCAAGAATAATCAAACTTTCGTCAAACTTTTCAGCAAAATCCGATGCTGATGCAACATCCGTATCGCCGAGGATTCTTGAAATCTGACGGATGATACGAGTAAGCTCTGTATACTTCAAATCCGTTGAGATTCCGCAATTTGCACCGCAATTTTTCACCGTCTGAGCAAATCTTTCAAGGGAAACAGCATCCTTTGAAACGGCTGTTTTTACAGTATCAGCACTATCTCTGATTGTCATCACTGCCGCAGCATTTGCCATTCCGTTTTTATTTTCACAGGAAACTCCCAGTTTAACCTTTGAAAGTTCGGGGACTTTTGTCTTCAAATCATCAACAAAACCTGCAAATTCATCAGGCATCATTTCACCTGCCGAATCGCAGATGGTAACAAGGGTTGCACCACTTGAAATTGCCGCTTTTATAATATCGGCAAGAACCTGTTCTTCGGCTCTTGTTGCATCAACGGCACAGAATTCAACATCTTCGCAGGATGCCTTTGCTTTTGCCACCATAGCGGCAACAAGTTCAACCAGTTTGGGAGCTTTTTTGTGGCAGGTATACTCCATACCAACAGGAGAAACGGGCAGTTCAATGCGAACACGGGGGTTCTTTGCAGCCGAAAGAGCTTCCAATGCAAAATCAACACCTTCTTCGCTCATTCCTGCTGAAACAGAAATTGTACCGCCCTCAACAAATGAAGAAATTGTGCGGACAAGTAGAATATCGCTTTTTCTGTTCTCAATTGCAGGTAGTTCAATTGCAGAAACATTTAGTTTTTCAAGCTGTCTTACGATTTCTATTTTTTCTTTAAAGCTCAGTCCGTTATTACGGCAAAGAGTCATATCCGCAACATTTACATTTTTCATTTCTATTTCCTCCAATATTAATAATTACAAAAATTAATCCAACGGACAAATCCATCCGAATTTATCGTCTATCTTTCCCCACTGAATTCCTGTAAGGGTGTCATAAAGTTTCTGTGTAACTTCACCGATTTTTCCTTCGTTCACGGTGAAGATTTCACCTTTGTAGCTCAATTCACCGATTGGTGACACAACTGCAGCAGTACCGCAGCCCCATGCTTCTTCAAGTGTTCCGTCAGCCATTGCAGCTTCAAGCTCGTCGATGCTGAGTAAGCGTTCAGAAACTTTATATCCCTCGCTCTTGAGAACCTCAATACATGATTTTCTTGTGATACCGGGAAGAATTGAACCCGTGAGAGCCGGTGTAATAATTTCGCCGTTAATCTTGAACATAACGTTCATTGCACCAACTTCTTCAATATACTTTCTTTCAACACCATCAAGCCACAAAACCTGAGAATAACCCTTCTGTTCAGCTCTTTCGCCTGCACGGTTACTTGCCGCATAGTTACCGCCGCACTTTGCATAACCGGTACCGCCACGAACCGCACGAACATCCTGATCCTCAATCATAATCTTAACAGGGTTGATACCCTCTTTATAGTAGCTTCCAACGGGAGATGCAATAATCATAAATCTTGCATTGTGAACCGCATGAACACCCAAAGTTTCATCGTTACCGTACATAAAAGGACGGAGATAAAGTGATGTTCCGGGAGCTGAAGGAGTCCAGTCTTCCTCACACTTAACAAATGTTTTGAGGATTTCCATTGCCATATCCTCGTCAATCTGAGGGAGGCAAAGTCTTTCAGCAGAGCTGTTCATTCTGCGGATATTTTCGATTGGTCTGAACATCTGAACCTTTCCGTCTTCACGGCGATATGCCTTGAGACCTTCAAAAATTTCAGAACCATAATGAAGAACTGTTGATGCAGGATGAATTTCAAAAGGACCAAAGGGTACTATTCTTGCATCATACCAGCCCTTTTCTCTTGAATAGTCCATAATAAACATATGGTCTGTGAAAATCTTGCCGAATCCAAGCTCTGAGCTATCGGGCTTTGCCTTGGGGCAAGCTGTTTTTGTAATTTTGATTTCCATTTCAGATAATCTCCTTATAAATCAATTTTTAGCAATCTGCACCAATCTGCATTGCCTTTTTGTTTATATCAAGCATATCAGCACGTTTTGCCGAAATAACCTTTTTCAGAGCCGCATCAACGCCATCCTCGGTAAATCCGTCGGTGGCCTTCAAAAGCTTGCCTGCAATAATCATATTTGCAAGAGTGGGCATATCGTTGTCTGAAGCGAGCTTTGTTGCGGGAACATAATAAACCGTAACATCGTCACGCTTAACTTCTCTTTCAATCAAGGTTGAATCAACAATAATAATTCCGCCGGGAGCAACTGAATCTTCGTATTTATCAAGTGATGGAAGATTCATTGCAACAAGAACATCGGGAGTTGAAACAATGGGCGAACCAACGGGTTCATCACTGAGAATAACACTACAACTTGCAGTACCGCCTCTCATTTCGGGACCGTATGAGGGAAGCCAGCTTACTTCCTTGCCTTCAACAAGACCCTTGTATGCAAGAAACTTACCTGTAAAAAGTATACCCTGACCGCCAAATCCGGCAATCAACATCTGTGTTGCACTCATTTATTTCTCCTCCTTTTCTGCTGCCGCAGATCTGTCTTTATAAACACCAAGGGGATAATAAGGAAGCATTTTTTCATCAATCCACTTGAGTGCATCCTGAGGAGTCATACCCCAGTTTGTGGGACAAGTTGAAACAACCTCAATAAGCGAGAATCCTTTGCCGTCAATCTGGTTCTGGAATGCTTTTTTGATTGCTTTCTTTGCATTTTTAACATTCTTCACGTTGTTAACGGTAACTCTTTCAAGATATTCGGGTCCATCAAGAGTTGAAAGCATTTCGCAAACACGAATAGGGAAGCCGCAGGCAACTGTATCACGACCATAAGGTGAAGTCTGTGTAGTCTGACCCGGAAGTGATGTGGGCGCCATCTGTCCGCC
>JAZRMZ010000152.1:0-3765 GCA_045647905.1 Clostridia bacterium | reverse complement strand
ATATAACTTCCTGCTTTTGTATTTATTGTTATTATTACATCTGTTGCAATGCTTTCTGCACCGTCAACAATAATTTTTGCTTTTTCATAGGGATGTTTTATTTTCAGCGTTTCACCCTTTTCGCTTGTTATTCTTACATACTGTATTCTGCCGTCCTTAAGCTCTGAGCTTACCAAAAATGCACCGTATGCACGAAGATTTTCAAAGGTACAATCTGTACTTTGGGGGAAACAGGGAAATATCCTCACGATGCCGTCATAGCTCTGGAGCATCATCTCATTCAGGGTATTGGTTCCTGCACTTGTATTTTCAAGGCTTCCGCCGAATATGTAATACATCATACTGGGGAACTGATAATCTCTGCATTGCTCCTTCATATGGCGTATAATTTCCTCCGGCTCAATGCCCAGACGTGTCGCACAGGGATAATATGACGAAAACGCATTGTTGTCCACCCAACGGTTTGCAACCAGGAATGTATCTCTTGTTATCTGATACAGCTTTTCATCCGACAAATCAACCGCATTGGCAGGATAAACCTGCTGAAGACAAAGGGATCCGCCATTGTGCCAGTCCATGCCCTTTTCGGTATAACGAAACACGGTTTTTCCGTCCTTTTCAAAAGTTGGATATGGGCTGAGGTGTTCCAGAATATGTACCCATTTTTCGTTGTCACGGTATTCGTTGTCAAGCTTTTCGGACATATCAAGAAGACACTTGAAGAACATTCTCAAAAGTCCCAATGTCAAAAGGGGATTCATATCATCCGCAAAACAACCGTGCTTCAACGGGTCATAATCCGTACGCCAGCACTCGACCTCGTGAGCTGCGTCGTTGTCAATAAAGTAACGTCCGTCCTCAAACCTCAGATAATCCTCCCAGAATGCTGCAACATCCAGCATATAAGGATATACACTTTTTGCAAACTCCAAATCAAGTGTACTGTACCATCTCATAGCGATTATAGTGGTCACATGAACTGCATCGCTCTTTTGGCCAAGAAAATTCTGTCCATGTTCAATACTTCCGGGATTGCGGGATGCTGTTAATCCAAGAGCTCCTATTCCTACGGGAAAATACACACCGCGACAATTAAGAACGTCTTTTGCCAGCCGTCTGCCTTCAGGTATAAAATACTTATACCCCGCCTCATAGCAGTCCGTCAATTCAACGTGATTTGCCGTCATCAAAGGATAGAAGGGTGCCTGATAATTGTAATTCAGGTGATAGTCACCGCTCCAGGGAACCTCGTCAGAAGTCACATAATGTCCAAAAATGCCGGGAGGGAAGTTTTTGTTACGTGCACAGCACGCCATAACATATATTCCCCAATACCAGTTGAGTTCCAGCTGTTCATCGGACATCTTCACAGAGGACTTACTCCAGAAATCACGCCAGAATCGCAGATGTGCCGAAAGTAGTATATTGCAATCCTCTTCAACCATTGTAACAGCACGGTTTATGCCGTAATTCATATACGATGCAATATCATGATTTGTTGTGATTCCATAAGCAAAGGTCTGAGAAACGCTCATATTGTCAACCTTAAGTGAGAACTTTCTCTCTGTTATAAGCGCTGTGGATTCATATATCAGATCCTCACTTGAAAAACTTCTTGACACCCACTTTACTTCTCCGTCTCTGCCTGTCTGACAAACAGAGTCCTCACTCTCCATAGGATTGAGTGTAACACAAGGCTGCATTGAGGTTTTGGGATAGTCAAATTTCACAAGAACGATATTTTCCGTCGCACAAGGTGTAACTGTGATTTCATATGCCCCCATCTTTGCATAAATCTGACCTTCTTCCATACGTTCCTCAACATAATAATCGCAAGGAGCTGTGTGAATCAATCTTATATCAAGTCTGCCTATTGGGCGGATTCCTCCTTGTTCTTTTTGATTTTTACCCTTCCAGAAGTCTACCTTATTGAGGAAAAGTGAAAGTTTTGATGTTGTTCCTCCGAAAACAACACCGACATCACCGTTGCCGCCAATTGCACCGTCGGGATAGAACTCACCGAACTTGTTGGACATTATAAGTATTTTAGATTCTTCCTTTATCACAACTGTGTGTTTCATATTCACCGCTCCTTTTCTACCAACAACGTTACAATTTCAAAGTTATCCACATCAACCTTTAACTCATTGCTACACCCAATCTCCTTGATGGGATTTTCGAGCATATCGCAAAGGTATACCTTCGACACATCAAAACCAAACTTTATACCTGCTTTTGTTTTCATATTACGTGAATCATAAAGTCTGACAATGATTCCTTTTCCATTTTCTGCCTCTTTAACTGTTTCAATCACAATATTTTCTTTGTCACACATAGCCAGACAGAAGCTATCAGGAAGAATTCCGCCACCTTCTGCGTAAGCAACTTCAAGTGGTCTGTTAAGGAAATACCCTTCCTGAATTGTCCCTCCCTGTCTTGGATTGCCTATATGAGGATAAAGTGAATATGTAAAACTGTGTCTGCCCTGATCCGCCTCAGGGTTCGGATATGTTCCGCATTTAATCAAGGTAAGTGACATTTCACCGCCTTCTGCTGAATAGCCGTACTTGCAATCATTCAGCAGGCTGACACCGTAATCTTCCTCTGACAAGTCTCCCCATTTCTGAGCACAAACTTCAAATTTCGCCGCATCCCAGCTCGTATTTGAGTGATTGGGGCGTTCAACATTGCCGAACTGTATTTCATAGGTTGCTTTATTGGTGTGTATTGTTGTGGGAAATGCCGTTTTAAGGATCAAATGATGTTCATGCCAGTCAAGCTCTGTTTTGAAATCTATCCTTCGGCTTTCAGAATAAATCAGAATTTCCTGAACAATTGTGGAATTCTGAATTTTTCTGGTAATACGGAATCCGCCGTATCCTTCTCCGCAGATTTTTGTCACATCCGAAACATCATTCACATACCACATCTTCTGCTTGTGGAAATCAGCCATTTCCCAGTTGTCATAGGTTTTGGGATAATCTTCAAAAATACGCAATTGATTTGCGGTTTTTCCCGATTTCACAATCTGACGTTCATTGTTTTTGTCAAACAGCGAAACAATATTCATATTTTCATCAAAATCTATGCTGTAATGCTTGCTTTCAATATGCCTGTCAATTACCGACACCTGGTCAACTTTTGCAGGTTCCTTTACCACCTTATAACCCAGTGGCGGAATATTCTCAACAAACAAAGGCTTACCGCCAAAGTCTGCATAACCACTTACCTCAAATGAATTGGGATTATATACCAAAAAACCTTTTGATGTAGTATTTTTTGCAAGTTTTTCAATGATACGGTCCTTTATTGTTCCAATTTCCTGAAACAGCCTTGCATACTGTCTGTCGCTTTCGTCATAAACCTCCTTGATGGAGGATCCGGGAATAATATCATGGAACTGATTAAGAAGCAGTGTCTTCCATCCTCTTTCCAGAGCATCTTTTGGATAAATTCCGCTATTTAAAATTCCATCTACAACAGAAATAGTCTCTACGCTCTGACACAGAAATTCACCTTTTCTGTTGTTCTTTTTATTTTTTGCAATTGAGGTGTAGGTCGCTCTGTGATACTCAAGATAAAGTTCACCCGCCCATCTGGGAGTTCTGCCCATCAAGTAGCAGTTTTCGTGAAAACGTGCCTCCACCCGTGCCAGAAAATCCTCTGCACGGCTGATTTGGGTCTTTGGAAGTCCCGGCAAGCCATAAGAAAGGCGTCTCTGCATTTCAAGCATTTCTGCTGTAGGTCCTCCGCCACCGTCACCAT
>JAZRMZ010000151.1:0-14521 GCA_045647905.1 Clostridia bacterium | reverse complement strand
CGGAATTCTTGAAAGAATGAATCTCCAGGGTGAATCTGTTGAAATTTCGGGCAATGTTTTTGATTTCAAGATTGCAAAAACGGGTGATGTTATGTTCAAAAAGAATTTCAACACCAACAAAAAGACCTTTGATTTGTTTATTGTTGAAGCCGAAAAGATTGATGTTATTGATGTTAACACGAGTGTTGGCGAAATTCTGCAGCCCTAAAGGAGCGAATTGCCTTGAGAATAGGAATTTTTGGCGGATCATTCAATCCGCCGCATTTGGGACATATGCTTCTGGCAACTGAGGTGAAAGAAAAAGCCGGGCTTGACAGACTGATTTTTATGCCCTGTGCAATCCAGCCGCATAAGGCAGACTGGAGTATGCCTGACGGCAAGCACCGTTTTAATATGGTTTGTCGTTCAATCGGGAATCATTCCGGTTTTGAAGTATCCGATTTGGAAATTAATGCAGGAGGAAAAAGTTATACTGCAAAGACTCTTGAAGCACTTACCAAGGCTTTTCCAAAGGACAGACTATGTTTCATTGTGGGGGCAGATTCCCTGTGCCAGATGGACACATGGTTTTGTCCCGAATACATTTTTAACAGTGCCGAAATTATTGTGACAATGCGCGGCGGAATGGACGAGAGTGAACTGGACGATTCCATAAGTTTTTTGAGAAGTAAGTATAATGCGGATATAAGAAAGGTTTCAATGAATGTGATTGAAATGTCATCATCAAACATTCGACAGCGTCTTGTGGAAGGTAAAAGCATAAAATACATGGTGTGTGATGATGTGATTGAATATATTCGGGAAAACAGACTTTATGAAGGATGCTGTCAGGATTATGCAGATGTTTGAGGATATAAAAAAATTCGTGCAAAGTGTAATGAGTGAGAAGCGTTTTGCGCATACTATAGGAGTTGCAGAGGAGGCAAGTCGGCTTGCTGAAATCTGGGGCGTGAATCCCGAAAAGGCATATCTTGCAGGTTTGATTCATGATGTTGCAAAAGAGCTTCCTTTTTCTGATGCAAAAAGAATGATTGAGTCTTCAGGACTTATAAATGAGAATGATGCCTTTCCTGATTCGGTTGCACTTCATGGCTTCATGGCGGCACACATTGCAAAAACAAAACTTAATATTACGGATGAAGATGTTCTCAATGCGGCAAGGTATCACACCACCGGAAGACTGGGAATGTCGGTTCTTGAAAAGATTATTTATGTTGCCGATTTTACCGAACAAGGCAGACCGTATCCTCAGGCAAAAGAGGTGCGGGAGATTTCCGAAAAGGATTTGGATGCCGCAGTTTTGAAAGAAGCCGATCATGTAATTAAATTTATAATTGATTCAGGTCGGGTTTTGTGTACAACAACAGTTGAAGTGCGAAACAGCTTTTTGAACAATTCAAAACGAGGTTAATGTGAATGAAACGAGAATTACCGATTATAAATATCTGTGTAATTGTTGTATTGATTGTTGTTATTGTTGCCTGCATAAATACAGTGGTTGTGAATTCAAAGCTTTCTTACGGAATGTGGAATTCACAAAGGACCGATGCTGTCCATAATTTTGTTGTTGCAGGCGTTGATGAATCGAAGATGCGAACAGATGTGATTCTTCTTTGTCAGTTGAGCCTTTTGGATAATACTGTGGAAATTTTGCAGATTCCGAGAGATACAAAGGTGAACACGAAAAGATTTGATAAAAAGATTAATTCTGCATATGGTTCAAAAGGTAAAATGAATTCTTTGATTGAGGAAATTAGTTTTCTCACGGGCGTAAAGCCTGAGAAATATGTTGTTATTACCTTTGACGGGTTCCGAAAACTGATTGATGTAATTGGCGGCGTTGAACTTGATGTGCCCATTCGTATGAAGTATAATGACCCTGAACAGAATCTTGTGATAGATTTACAGCCCGGACGTCAGATTCTTGACGGAAAAAAGGCAGAAATGTTTATCAGGTTCCGACGAAATAACGACGGAACAGGCTACGCCGACGGAGATATTGGAAGAATTGAAAAGCACAAGGCTTTTTACAAAGCAGTTGCTGAAAAACTGTTTTCGGTTAACAATGTGTGGAATATACCAGAGATTTTGTCAGTGGTGTCTGAAAGCGTTGAAACTGACTTCACGGCTGATGAAATTGAAATGTATATAAGACGGATTCCTGAGTTTTCAGTTGACGGAATCAGTTTTCATACCCTGCCGGGGACAGGCGGATATGACAAAAACGGTGTTTCCTATTTTTTCTGTGATAAAGAAAAAACGGATGCGTTGATGCGTGAAAACTTTGGTGTAAATCAAAAGACCATGGAAAAATAAAATCGATAATTCGGTTTTTATGTAAAAGGAGCAAAAAAATGAGTTGTGAAAATGGATTTGTGAACACAATCGTCAAAGCAATTGACGGAAAAAAGGGTAAGGATATAATGGTTCTTGACATCGGAGGACTCACAACCCTGACCAATTATTTTGTTATTGCAACCGGCGGTTCAAATAAGAATGTTCAGGCAATCTGCGATGAAGTTGAGGAAAAAATGTCTGGGCTTGGTGCAAAAGTGTGGACAAAAGAAGGTTATGACAGCGGTGAATGGATTCTTTTGAATTATGATGACGTGATTGTTCATATTTTTCAGGCTGAACCACGTGAGTTCTATAAGCTGGAACACATTTGGAAAGATGCACCGCAGGTTGATATTGATGATTTGCTTGTTGAAGATTAATAAAACGAAAGGAACTGATATACAATGAAATATGATTTCAAAGCAATTGAAGAAAAATGGCAAAAAAAGTGGAATGATGAAAAGATTTTTGCAATAAGCGAAGATACATCAAAGCCCAAATATTACGCTCTTGAAATGTTCCCTTATCCTTCGGGTAATTTACATATGGGACACGTGCGCAACTATTCAATCGGTGACGTTGTTGCACGTTACAAGACAATGCAGGGTTTCAATGTTCTTCATCCTATGGGATGGGATTCCTTCGGTCTTCCTGCCGAAAATGCTGCCATAAAGAACGGTACGCCTCCTGCTGACTGGACATGGGCAAATATTGACAATATGCGTGAACAGCTCAAACGTCTTGGCTTCAGCTATGACTGGGACAGAGAGGTTGCAACTGCAAAGGAAGAATATTATAAATTTACACAATGGATGTTCCTGAAACTTTTTGAAAAGGGTCTTGCATACAAGAAAAAATCTTTTGTAAACTGGTGCCCTTCATGTCAGACGGTTCTTGCAAATGAGCAGGTTATAAACGGCAAGTGTGACAGATGTAAGAGCGAGGTTGGCAAGAAAGACCTTGAGCAGTGGTTCTTCAAGATTACAGACTATGCTGACCGCCTCCTTGATGATATTGACAAATTAAAGGGTTGGCCCGATAAGGTAAAGGCAATGCAGACCAACTGGATTGGAAGATCGGAAGGTGCCGAAGTTAATTTCCGCATTGACGGCACAGATAAGGAGCTTACTGTTTTCACAACACGTCCCGACACGATTTACGGTGTGTCATATATGGTTATTGCTCCCGAACATCCCATTGTTGACGAACTTATCAGTGGCAAGCCTCAGGAAGCTGAGTGCCGTGCGTTTATTGAAAAGGTTCACGGCATGAGTGAAATTGCAAGAAGCGCAACAGATACCGAAAAAGAAGGTGTGTTCACAGGTGTTTATATGGTAAATCCCATCAACGGTGAAAAAATTCCGCTGTATCTTGCAAATTATGTATTCCTTGATTACGGAACAGGTATTGTTATGGGTGTTGCGGCTCATGACCAGAGAGACTTTGAATTTGCAAAGAAGTATAATCTTCCCATCCGCATTGTTATTCAGCCCGAAGGTCAGAATATGAAGGAAGAAGATATGACCGAGGCATTTGCGGCTGAAGGAATTATGGAAAACTCAGGTGAGTTCAACGGTATGAACAACCGTGATGCCCTTGCAAAGATTATCACATATATGGAAGAAAAGGGAATCGGAACAAGAAAGACAAACTTCCGTCTCCGTGACTGGCTCATTTCACGTCAGAGATACTGGGGCGCACCCATTCCTGTTGTATACTGCGAAAAGTGCGGAACGGTTGCAATTCCCGAAGAACAGCTTCCCGTACGTCTTCCCGAAAATGTTGAATTCACAGGTCAGGGTAAGTCACCTCTCAGCGAGTGTGCAGACTTTATGACAACAACTTGTCCCAAGTGTGGCGGAAAGGCGACACGTGAAAGCGATACTATGGACACCTTTGTTTGTTCGTCATGGTATTTCCTCAGATATTGCGACCCCAAGAACGACAAGATGCCTTTTGCAAAGGACAAGACCGATTACTGGATGAATGTTGACCAGTATATCGGTGGTGTTGAACACGCAATTCTTCATTTGCTTTATGCAAGATTCTTCACAAAGGTACTTTTTGATATGGGATATGTTTCTTGCGAAGAACCATTTGAAAATCTTCTTACTCAGGGTATGGTTCTCAAGGACGGAAGCAAGATGTCCAAGTCTGTTGGTAACGTTGTAAGTCCCGAGGAAATCATCAGCAAGTACGGCGCAGACACTGCAAGACTCTTTATACTCTTTGCGGCTCCGCCCGAACGTGATCTTGACTGGAACGACACAGCGGTTGAAGGTGCATACCGTTTCCTTAACCGTGTATGGCGTGCTGTTGATGAACTGAAGGATTATATGAGTGATGATGCAATTGATGCAAAGGCTCTCACCGAGGCAGACAAAAAACTCAGACTTGCTGTTAACTCAAGTATCAAAAAGGTTACTGAGGACTTTGAAAGATTCAGCTTCAATACTGCAATAAGCAGCGTTATGGAAATGGTAAATGCAATTTATCAGTATAAAGACGGCGTGAAGCCCGAAGACTATAACAAGGCGGCAGTTGCCGAGGCGGTTAATGCTGTTATAGTTCTTCTTTCGCCCATTGTTCCCCATATCACTCAGGAAATGTGGGAGGTTATCGGACGCAAGGATGATTTGTATGTGGCTGCATGGCCCAAGTATGATGAATCTGCTCTTGTTGTAAGTGAAGTTGAGGTTGTTGTTCAGATTAACGGTAAGATTCGTGACAAAATGATGATTGCGGCAGAACTGAATCCTCAGCAGATGCAGGAGGTTGCGCTGAATAACGACAAAATCAAGGAGCTTATTGACGGCAAGCAGGTTGTGAAGGTTATTGCAGTGCCCAAGAAACTTATCAACATTGTGGTGAAGTAACTATGAGTGCAAAACAGGAGTTTATTGATATTTATCAGAAGTATATAAAAAGGGAGGGAGCTGACAAGCTCCTTGCCCATCTGATGTCTTCTGCAAGTGATTTTTTCACTGCACCTGCAAGCACACGTTTTCATGGTGCTTATGAGGGCGGACTTGTGGAGCACAGCCTCAATGTTTATGAGTGCTTGGTTGACTATATGAACCGTGAAAGGGTTCAGGAGCTTTATGGGCTGGAGGCAAGTGACGAAACAATTGCAATTGTTGCACTTCTTCACGACCTTTGCAAAATGAACTTTTATAAGCCCGGTTTCCGTAATGTGAAAGATGATAACGGAGTCTGGCAGAAGGTTCCGACATATGAAATTGAGGACAAATTGCCTTACGGACACGGCGAAAAGTCGGTTTATATTATTTCGGGATTTATGCGCCTGACCCGTGAGGAGGCTTTTGCAATCCGTTATCATATGGGATTTTCGGGCAGTGAAGAACCGAGAAATGTGGGCAGTGCATTTGAAATGTTTCCGTTGGCATTTGCTCTTTCCACAGCCGATATGGAGGCTACATACTTCTTAGAGGGAAAAGAATGACGTTTTTATAAGATTCTTCACTGCGTTCAGGATGACAAGGATGTGTCACTCTGAGCGCAGTTGAAGGGTCTTGTTTTTAAAAGAAGATAAACTACAGAGGATGGTTGTTTTATGCTTCACATAAAAGAAACAATTATTGTCGAAGGTAAGTTTGACAAGGAACAGTTGAAAAAAGTAACAGACGCTCCCATAATCTGCACCGGCGGATTCAGCCTTTATACCAATAAAAATATAATAAATTCCATACGGCGTATGGCGGAAAAAACAGGTGTCATTATCCTCACCGATTCCGACAGTGCAGGCTTCCGTATCCGAAATTACATCAAACAGTGTGTGGGTAAGGGCGGAACGGTTAAGCACGCATATATTCCGTCTGTGAAAGGTAAGGAACGCAGAAAGGCTGTTGGGGGCAAGGAAGGTCTGTTGGGCGTTGAAGGAATGACGGAGGAGTTGCTGTTTAAAATTCTGGAAAGCGTTACGGAAGTGTCGGAAGCAGTTGAACGCCCGGCGAATGAAATTATAACAAAAACCACGTTCTACGAAGACGGCCTCAGCGGCAGAGAGGACAGCGTTCAAAAGCGTATACGACTTGCAAAAGCCCTCGGTTTGCCGATGCGCATATCCGCAAATGCTCTTATTGATGTGTTGAACACGGCGTTCACTTATGCGGAATACCGAACTGAAATAGATAAGATTAACAAAAGTATGTGAAACAGTATTTTATATTTAAAAAGATTGTGAGAAATTTAACAATATTTTAAAAATATACTTGCTTTTTAAGAAGGAATGTGGTAAACTCTAAAAAGCAAAAAATGTCGTTTTTATGCGACAGAAAAAGGTTAGGAGAAAGATATGGAAAACAATAATTTTAAACCCTATGTTCCGGCGAACAAAGTGACGCCCGAACTGACAGTGACATCTGTTGTTATAGGTGTTTTGCTTGCTGTGATTTTTGGTGCGGCAAATGCGTACCTTGGTTTGCGTGTGGGAATGACCGTCTCGGCTTCAATTCCTGCGGCTGTTATTGCAATGGGTGTTATCAGAGTGATTATGAAGAAAAACTCAATACTCGAAAGCAATGTTGTTCAAACAATAGGTTCAGCAGGTGAATCCGTTGCTGCAGGTGCAATTTTTACTCTTCCGGCTCTGTTTTTGTGGGCTTCCGAAGGTATTATGGACAAGCCGAGCATTGTTGAGATTACGGTTATTGCTCTTTTGGGCGGACTTCTTGGAGTGTTCTTCATGGTTCCTCTCAGAAATGCTTTGATTGTAAAGGAACACGGAATCCTTCCTTATCCTGAAGGAACGGCGTGTGCAGAGGTTTTGCTTGCAGGTGAAGAAGGCGGTTCAAATGCCTCAACAGTTTTTGCAGGTATGGGTTTTGCTGCGGCGTTTAAATTTATTATTGACGGTATTAAAGCTGTTCCAGGTGAAATTTCACACACGTTTAAGGGCTTTGGCGGAACAATCGGAACTCAGATTTATCCTGCGGTAATGAGTGTTGGATATATTTGTGGCCCAAAAATTTCGTCATATATGTTTGCAGGCGGCGTTTTTAGCTGGCTTGTCATGATTCCCGTGATTCTTCTTTTTGGTGAAAATACCATTCTTGCTCCCGGAACGGAAACTATAGGCAGTATTTTTGCGGCAAGCGGTGCAAGTGGACTTTGGGGTACTTATATCCGTTATATCGGTGCAGGTGCTTTGGCTGCAGGCGGTATAATCAGCCTTGTTAAGTCTCTTCCCCTTATTGTGAAAACTTTTGCAGGTGCAATGAAGAGTGTTATGGGTTCAAAAAATTCAGGAACGGAGAGAACTGCACGTGACATAAACATGGGTGTTGTTCTTGGGGCAATTGTTGTTCTTACCCTTTTGGTATGGCTTGTTCCTGCTGTTCCGGTATCCCTGGTCGGTGCAATTATTGTTGTTGTGTTCGGATTCTTCTTTGCAACTGTTTCATCACGTATGGTTGGCCTTGTGGGAAGCAGTAACAATCCTGTTTCGGGTATGGCAATTGCAACCTTGCTCATTGCAACATTGATTCTCAAAATGACAGGTGAAGTTGGTGCAGGAGGTATGCACGCAGCAATTGCAATTGGTTCAATAATTTGTATTGTATGTGCGATTTCGGGCGATACGTCGCAGGATTTGAAAACAGGCTATCTCCTTGGAGGAACGCCAAAGAAACAGCAGATTGGTGAAATCATCGGTGTTGTTGCGGCGGCGCTGGCAATCGGTGGAACATTGTATCTCCTTGACAGTGCTTATGGTTTTGGCTCTGATGAAATCAGTGCTCCTCAGGCAACCTTGATGCAGATGATTGTTGAAGGAGTTATGGATGCAAACCTTCCCTGGAATCTTGTTATTATTGGTGTTTGTGTTGCTGTTGTTGCAGAGATTATACAGGTTCCGGTTCTTCCTTTTGCTATTGGTATTTATCTCCCCATTCACCTCAATGCTTGTATTATGGTGGGTGGAATTGTCCGCTTTGCTCTTGATAAGCTCAAAAGAAAAGAAGATGAAAAAACAGCAATTGTCAACGACGGTATTCTTTTCTGTTCGGGTATGATTGCCGGTGAGGGACTTGTGGGTATTGTTCTTGCGATTCTTGCAATCTTTGGCGCTGACAAGCTTCTTGATATTTCGGGAATACTCAATCTTCCCCTTTGGGCGTCAAATCTCGGAAGTATAGTTGTTTTTGCTTTGATTATCGTGTCTGTACTCAAGTTTTCGGTTTGGAAAAAACGTGGCGTAAAGTAATATGAAAAAGAAAGAAAATTTTTCGGAAAATTATCTTGAACGTGTGCCTGTTCGGAAGGCGGGTCTTGAATGGTCTGTTGATGAGAATGGCGTTGTGACACTTAATATTCCAAATACCGGATTCCTCAACAAAATGGCTCAAAAATTGCTGAAAAAACCACCTGTAACCTATATTCATCTGGATGAAAACGGTAGCTTTGTGTGGCCGATTATTGACGGTGAAAAGGATATAATAAAAATTGGAGAAATGGTGAAAGAAAAGTTCGGCGAGTCAGCAGAACCGCTCTATCCAAGGCTTGCAAAGTTTTTTCAGATTCTTGAAAGCTATGGCTTTGTTGAATGGAAATAAAACAAAATGAACGATTTTTCTGTTGTGAAAAATCGTTCATTTTTTATTTGGTTCTGTGTTGAATGTTGGGGATTGTCGAACCGACTATAAGACCCTTCGACTACGCTCAGGGTGACCACCTATGTTGTGATGTGAACTTTATTGTCATTTTGGCTGATTTTATCCCAACATTTGATAAAAAACCTTTTATTTTTGAGGAAAAGGCTTTTTTATCTTTGTTACGCCACAAATATAATTCATATCAACATTATAGTATTTTGCCAGAATAACAACGCTTTCAAGAGGTATCCTGATTTTTCGGGTTTCATAGTCGGAATATGTTTTCTGCCCAACATTCAAAATTTGGGCTATTTGTGCCTGCGTTTTATCGTTGTCTTCACGTAATGCCCTGATTCTTTCTGCTATATCCATAAGATTACCTCCTTTGAAAAATATTATATAATAGTGGAGTTTACTCTATTGGTGTTTAGAGTTATATACTCTATAATGACATAAAAAATACTTTTTATACTGTGAGGTAAAATATGTGAAATGGTGAAACCGTTCCTTTTTGTGTTATATTGACAAAAAATGTAAATTGTGATATGGTAAAAATATAAAAGCAGGTTTATAAGGAGGAAAGTAATTATGAAAAAGTTTTTAGCACTCATTTTGTCAATTGTGATGCTTGTTATGACGTCAACAGCTGTTTTTGCAGACGGAATTGATGAGCAGACGAAGAAACTCAAAGTCGGTATATGTGCGGAATTTAAGCCCTTTGAGTATTATGACGAAAACGGAACGCTGACGGGCTTTGACATTGATCTTATGAACCACATCGGTGAAAGGATTGGTTATGAAATTGAATATATAGATATACCCTTTGATTCACTTTTTCATGCCATTTTCAGCGGCAGAATTGATTGTGCTATATCGGCAATCACAGTAACTGAAGAAAGAGATAGTGTTATAGATTATTCAAGAGAATATCTTAAGACTAATGTTGTAACATACAATGACGGAGAGTTATCAAGGAAACGCGGAGAATATTACGCAATTGTTTTCAGAGATGGCTTGTCAGGTTCTCCATACGATGAAATAGAAAATCCTACTGATGATGAAGCATTGTATATATTGATTGACAAAGCATTAAGTGAACTGTCGCAAGATAGAACAGTAGAAAAACTTATTGAAAAATATGAGTTAAACAAACCATTAGACGAGAATGCTGAAGAAAATATAGAGTATAGTTCCATTATAGGTGGTGGAGATCCGGGTGCTAAAACGGATGATGGCGAAACAGAGTCTAAAATATCGGCGACATCAGTTCCCTACAGCGATTGGGTTAAAAGTGATATTGAAAAAGCACAAGCATTAAATATCATAAATTATGGTGGTGATTATAATTATCCTGCGCCTATTACCCGTGAGAAGTTTTGCCAGCTTGTTTATAATTATTATAAACTTTATGCGGATGAAGTTGAAGTTGTAAATGCAGGAAATCCCTTCTTTGATACGGAAAATCAGGATGTTATGGTGCTCAATGCCTTGGGGATTATAAACGGAAAATCACAAACCGAGTTTGCACCCTATGATTTGCTGACCCGTGAAGAAGCGGCTGTGATTCTTTCGAGATTGATAAACGTGGCGCACCCCCATTTGTTTGCTAATGAACTGTATTATGAATTTGAGGATTCGGCTGACATTTCGGACTGGGCGATGGATTCCATTCAAATGATTTGTAATATGGGAATTATGAACGGTGTGGGAGAAAACAGGTTCGCACCCCAAGAAACTTACACAACCGAACAAGCTATTGCAACGATAGTCAGAGTATATTCATTGAAATCTTTGCAGGAAGGTTTTGACGATGATGTTTTCAAGATTGTTGATAAAGACGGAAATATAGTTCTTAATTATGCTGATTTGGTTTCCTGCGAGGCGGTGGAAGTCAACCGTTTCTTAAACGGAGAGAAAGTATGGTGTCTGGAAATTGAAATATCCGATGAAGGCAGAAGAAAATTCAAAGAGGCAACCGAAAGAGTTGTTGAATATCCGCCGGGTGAAAGTTATCTTGCAATTATAGTTGACGAACAAATTATTAGTTGCCCCGGTGTTATGGAAGTCATTGATTCAAATACTATTTTGGTAACAGGGGATTTTACGGAAACAATGGCAAAGGATTTGGCAAATACCATAAACTTTGAGCGAACAGATTTTTAAAAATATAATTATTTTGTGTATTTTTTTGTTGACAAGATTTATTGAAAGGTATATAATTATTAGATAAGAAAAATTCGGAGAAGACAAATATGATATGCAATAATGTTTTAGAAGCAATTGGTGAAACACCGATAATAAGGCTCGGTCATATGGGAGACGCTGATTCGGCTCAGATTCTTGTGAAGTTTGAGGGTCTTAATGTTGGCGGTTCAATAAAGACAAGAACGGCTTACAATATGATTTGTGATGCCGAAAATCGGGGAATAATAAATAAAGATACTATAATTGTCGAACCAACCAGCGGCAATCAGGGGATTGGACTTGCTCTTGTTGGTGCAGTGAAGGGGTATAAGACAAAAATTATTATGCCTGATTCGGTAAGCGAGGAAAGGCGCAAACTTGTTGAGCATTATGGTGCTGAAGTTATTTTGATTCATGATGCGGGCAACATCGGCGAGTGTATTGAAAAGTGCCTTGAAACAGCCCTGAAAATGCAGGAAGAAGATGAAAATGTTTTTGTTCCACAGCAATTTGAAAATCCTGCAAACGTCCAGGTGCAAAGGGAACACACGGGTGTCGAAATTCTCAGACAGGTTGACGGCCCCATTCACGGCTTTTGTTCGGGCATAGGCACAGGCGGTACAATCACAGGTATTGGCGAAACGCTGAAGACCGAGAACCCCGATATTGAGATTTGGGCTGTTGAGCCTGAGCATGCTGCGATTCTTTCGGGCGGTTCAATTGGCACACATATTCAGATGGGCATTGGCGACGGTGTTATTCCAAAAATTTTGAATCAGAATATATATGATGATATTTGTGTTATAAAGGACGAGGAAGCGATTCAGACAGCAAAGGATCTTGCTTCAAAAGAAGGTATTATGTGCGGTATTTCCAGCGGTACCAATGTTGCGGCGGCAATCAAGCTGGCAAAAAAACTTGGCAGGGGAAAAACCGTGGTTACAGTTTTGCCTGATACGGCGGAGCGATATTTTTCAACTCCGTTGTTTGAATAATATAATTTGAAAGGGACGATTTTATGAACAGCAATGTAAGACCTGATACTATGGAACGTATCACAACAAAGGAATTGGCAGAGAAATTTATTGCAGAGCAGGTTGCTGAAGTGCGTGCGCAGGTTGGTGACAGGAAGGTTCTTCTTGCACTTTCGGGCGGTGTTGACTCGTCGGTTGTTGCGGCACTTCTCATCAAAGCCATAGGAAAACAGCTTGTTTGTGTTCATGTGAACCATGGACTTATGCGAAAAGGCGAAAGTGAGCAGGTTGTTGAAGTGTTCGGTAAGGAACTGGATGCAAATTTGATATATATTGATGCAACAGACAGATTTCTTGATTTGCTCAAAGATGTTGCAGAACCCGAAAAAAAGAGAAAAATTATTGGCGGCGAGTTTATCAAAGTGTTTGATGAAGAAGCTGCAAAGCTTGAAGGTATTGACTTTTTGGCTCAGGGAACAATATATCCCGATATTCTTGAAAGTGATGGCGTAAAAGCTCACCACAATGTTGGCGGACTTCCTGAAGATATGGAAATGGAGCTTGTTGAGCCTGTGAAACTTCTTTACAAGGACGAAGTAAGAGTTGTGGGTAGCGCTCTCGGTCTTCCTGACGAAATGGTTTATCGCCAGCCCTTCCCCGGCCCCGGTCTTGGTGTAAGATGTCTTGGTGCAATCACCCGTGACAGACTTCATGCACTCCGTGAAGCTGATGCAATTCTGCGTGAAGAATTTGACAATTGCGGTCTTGCAGGTAAGGTATGGCAATATTTCATTGCTGTTCCCGATTTCAAGAGCGTTGGTGTTCGTAACGACAAGAGATACGAAGGCTGGCCTGCAATTATCCGTGCGGTGAATACAACAGATGCTATGACGGCAACCATTGAAGAAATTCCATATGATGTTCTTCATAAAATTACAAATCGTATTACTGCTGAAGTTGAAGGCATCAACCGCGTTCTTCTTGACCTTACTCCCAAGCCTGTTGGTACAATAGAGTGGGAATAAGCAACCAAAACCCTGAAAGCCGCATAAAATAAGGCCTTGCGGGACATTGAGAACTGCGATGATACTAAAATGATACTATTTAACCATTGCAGGGAATAAATGCTTAATAAAACTATCCCCCTGAAAACGATAAAGTTTTCAGGGGGATTTTTGCGTCTATATGAAAATTTTTTATTCTTATAACTGAACGATGCGTTTGAATCCTTTTCCATCTTTTTCAGGATAAGTATAACGCCATTGGTCATATTCTTCTTTAGTAATTTCTCCATCAATAAATCTCTGATACTCTTTCTGCCAAGCAGAAATCATTTTAAACATTTCTAAATAGCTCTTATTTTCAGTATCAAGTGTAATGCATATCTGACCATCAATGTTATTCACTTTAAGACCATACATATCTTCAAGTGCAAACATTGTGTGCATCAAGCCAATATATGAATCAATGTTAGGCACATCAAGAGCTGAAGGACATACATCAAGATGATCTGCAAAAGCCTTGATTACATCTTCCTTTGGAATTCTTGTTTCCGATTCATATTGAGCCACACGAACATCGGCAGCATTTTCAGGGAAGTTAAGTTTTAATCCTAACTCTTTCTGTGTAAACTTTCTTAAATTACGAAAGAACTTAATTCTTTGACCAATAGCCATAATAAACACCTCGTATATTAAACTTCTTAATTTAGTATATCACACAAAATTGGAAAAATCAAGAGATTTAAGAAATTAAATTAAAAAGTTTAGAAATTTATCAAAAGGGGTTGACAATGACTAAACAAATCTGTATAATATAAATGACACTAAACAAATTGATTTAGTTCGAAATAAAACAAGGAGGTAAAACCTATGGAAAAAACATTATTTATGAGAGCCGCAGAAGTAGCTGAAGTGCTTGGAGTTTCTGAAACTTATGCTTATAAACTCATTAAAAAGCTGAATGAGGAACTCAAAGCAAAAGGTTATCTCGTAATTGACGGCAGAATCAACCGTGAATATTTCATGGAAAAGGTTTATTCAAAAGAATACGGAAAGGAGGTGAATTAAATGCCGGCTTATAAAGACTCGAAAACGGGTAAATGGTACACTTCGTTCTATTATACTAATTGGAACGGAGTCAGAGAAAAGAAAATGAAAAGGGGGTTTGAAACAAAAAAAGCAGCTCTTGAGTGGGAAAGAGATTTTCTTATGAAATCACAAGCTAACCTTGATATGCGATTTGATTCATTCGTTGAACTTTATATCGAGGATTTACAACATCGAATTAAAGAAAACACATTTAAAACAAAAAATAGCGTGATAAACAGTAAGATTATACCGTTTTTCAAAAACAAAAAGTTAAGCGAAATTACTGTTAAGGATGTTATCAAATGGCAGAATGAATTGTTGGCTT
>JAZRMZ010000150.1:0-2683 GCA_045647905.1 Clostridia bacterium | reverse complement strand
AAGAATTTTCTGACGGAGGAGAAAGTATGAAACGAAACAGAATGCTCAAATTTTTAACCGATTACATTGTCGAAAACAGACGTATTTTTCTGATTTCATTGTTATGTCTTGTTGTGGGCGTTGTAATCGGTTCTTTGTCGGCATTTTTTCTGAACAAAACTGATTTTGATGTTCTTGGATTATATCTGAACAATTTTGCATCAGCTCATTCAATACAATCCGTGAACCGAAGTTCGGTTTTTGCTTTTTCGATTTATAACAACATAAAAATAATTTTGTTTATGTTTGTTTCGGGACTGAGAACAGAATTGATACCTCTGGGATTTTTACAGCTTTGTACAAAAGGCTACAAAATCGGATTCACATCAGTTATTCTGATTCAACTATATTTTGTTAAAGGCGTTTTTATTGCATTTGCATCGATTTTGCCGCAGTTCATATTAACCATTCCGGCATTGCTCTTTTACAATGTTTTTAACGTTAATTTTGCGCTTATTTCCCGAAAGATACGGCAGCATGGTCAAAAAGTTTCCGAAAGACGTGACCTTCTTATATGCAATACAGTTGGTCTTTTGTCAATTTTTCTTATTTTTGCCCTTGTGAGCCTTATTGACACCTTTGTGATTCCAACTGTTATAAAGCCAATTTGTTCATATCTGACATAATTGAAAGGGGTGCGTCCATGGATGCATTAAAAGAAAGATATTTTGCATATCTTGAGAACTCAAAGAACTCTTCACAAAATACAATTATTTCATACAAAAGGGACATCAGAGAGTTTGCCGAAGAGTTGGAAAAAAAGAATATTGGAATTGAAAATGTGAGCGGAGCTACCATTCTTGATTATCTTGTGATGCTTCAGAAAAATGGCAAATCTGCATCAACAGTTTCACGCAATCTTGCTTCAATACGTTCGTTTTTTCATTATCTGCAAAATGAAAAAATAGTATCGCAGGACCCAACCTTCAACATTCATTCTTTGAAGGCAGAAAGAAAATTGCCTCAGGTTCTGACGGGAGAGGAAGTTGAAAGATTGCTTAATCAGCCCGATACCCGTGATGCAAAAGGCTGCCGTGACAAAGCGATGCTTGAACTGCTTTATGCAACGGGAATGCGTGTTACCGAAATGATTGAACTTAAAATGTCGGATGTTGACATGGAAGTTGGATACATAAACTGCAATCAGGGCAAAAAGATGAGAGTTATTCCAATCTACTCAATTGCAAAGAAGGCCGTGAAAACATATATTGAAACTGCAAGGAGCCAGTTTGTCAAGGATTCGTCCGAAGAAAATCTTTTTGTAAATTACAGCGGAACCAAAATGACAAGGCAGGGATTCTGGAAAATTATAAAGCAATATGCGGCGGCAGCAAACATAAAGAAGGATATAACCCCCCATACGTTGCGACATTCATTTGCTACCCATCTTCTTGAGAATGGAGCAGATCTCAGGTCAATTCAGGAAATGCTTGGGCATGCTGACATTTCATCAACTCAGATTTATGCAAATGTTGTAAAAAAGCAACTTAATGATATTTACAAAAAATCACATCCGAGAGCAAGAAAAAAACAGACGGTTTAGTTTTGTTGTATTTTTTTACATAAATATGTTAATAATTTGATATATACTTTTTTAACCTACATATTTTCTGATTAATTCAGCAGAAGGAGTGTAGGTTAATGTTCAAAGAAAACAGGTTGCAGAATAGTTTCTGTTATTATATTTGTATATTTTTTGTATGTTGTGTTGCGGGCTGGTTTTTTGAAGTGCTGTTCAGAAGTGCAAAGGCAGGAATGCTGGTGATTCCGGGCTTTCTTTACGGTTGCTATCTTCCCATCTACGGGTTTGGAGCATTGATGCTGATGTTTGTTTTTTCAGGAAACAAACTTTTTCCCGGATATGTTTTTGCAATCAGTTTTGTTTTGCTGACTGCCTTTGAATATATAACTCATTTTGCTTTTGACAAAGTATTTGACGTACAGTTATGGTCATATTCAGCTCATTTTTGCAATATAAACGGAAGAGTTTCTCTGAAACAAAGCATAATGCTCGGCATTGGAGGAATGGCTTTTGTTTATGTGATTTATCCGTTTTTGAATTATATTCTGCGCCGAATATCTGAAAAGAAAATTCAAATTTTTTCTTTCTTGGTGATTATTGTCATGACGGTTGATACCACTTTTTCGGTTTTGAAAATAATAAAAAATGATTTTGTATTATTTTGGTTGACAAAATGATTCCAAAGTGTTATACTGCATAAAGAAATTAAATATTCTTCGGGGCAGGGTGAAAGTCCCTACCGACGGTAAAGTCCGTGAACCGCTTATGCGGCCGATTTGGCGAAATTCCAAAACCGACAGTCAAAGTCTGGATGTGAGAAGAAGTTTTTGTTTTTTACATTGACTTTTTGTGCTTTTGCTCCGTTTTTGCGGAGCTGTTTTTTTGCCTTAATGAAGACATCAAGGAGAGTTTTTATGAAATCAAAAAATGTCAATTGGCTTGTAAAAGTCGCGATGCTTTCTGCTGTTTCAACGGTGCTGATGCTGTTTGAATTTCCATTGCCTTTTATTGCACCGCCTTTTTATGAACTGGATTTCAGTGAAGTTACTGTTCTGATTGGCTCCTTTGCATTGGGGCCCGTTGCGGGTGTTGTGATTGAGGCTTTGAAAATTCTTTTGAATC
>JAZRMZ010000149.1:0-8286 GCA_045647905.1 Clostridia bacterium | reverse complement strand
CCTCCAAAAATATCTTATCATTATGCAAAACAAAAGTCAATTATACTGAAGCAAAAATTTGGTAAAGAAATTTTTAAATTCTAGAAAAAATGTTATTTTAATGCTTGACAATACGCAGATGCCGTGATATAATATCCCAGTTAAATGTGGAATTTTGTGCATTTGACAAAATAAAATACGCACATCATACGATTGTTCGGGCGGTGCTGAAATACCCATGATAGCTCCCGTACAAGTTGACTATGGTGGAGGTGTAAACTTTTGGAGGTGCAAAATCATGGGAGTAATTCAAATGAAGCAATTGCTTGAAGCAGGTGTTCACTTCGGACACCAGACACGCCGTTGGAATCCTAAAATGGCGGAGTACATCTTTACAGAAAGAAACGGTATTTATATTATCGATCTTCAGAAAACTGTAAAGAAAATCGAAGAAGCTTACTACTTTGTTCGTGACATCGCAGCAGAAGGCGGAAACGTTCTTTTTGTTGGTACAAAGAAGCAGGCTCAGGACGCAATCCGTGAAGAAGCTGAAAGAACAGGTATGTTCTACGTTAACGCAAGATGGCTCGGCGGTATGCTCACAAACTTCAAAACAATCAAGAGAAGAATTGACAGACTTTACCAGCTCAAGAAGATGAACGAAGACGGAACAATGGAACTTCTTCCCAAGAAGGAAGTTCTCAAGCTCAACCTTGAAGAAGAACGTCTCGAAAAGTTCCTTGGCGGTATCAAAGAAATGAGAGATCTTCCTGCGGCTATGTTCGTAGTTGATCCCAGAAAAGAAAAGAATGCTATTGCCGAAGCTCACAAACTCGGTATTCCCGTAATCGCTATCGTGGACACAAACTGTGACCCCGAAGAAGCTGAATTCCCCATCCCCGGAAACGATGACGCTATCCGTGCCGTAAAACTTATTGTTTCTACAATCGGTAACGCTATCCTTGAAGGAAAGCAGGGCGAAGACTTCTCAGCAGCAGTTGACGAAGCTGACGAAGCTGAAGACGTATCACTTGATATGATCGAAGAATAATTGAATTTTACAGAAAGCGAGTGTATATATTATGGCATTTACAGCACAAGATGTTAAAACTCTCAGAGAAATGACAAACTGTGGTATGATGGACTGTAAGAAGGCTCTTACAGAAACCAACGGTGATATGGACAAGGCTGTTGAGTTCCTTAGAGAAAAAGGCTTGGCAACAGCTGCCAAGAAAGCTGGCAGAATCGCTGCTGAAGGTCTTGTTACTTCATTGGTATTCGACAATGTTGGTGTTGTTGTTGAAATCAACACCGAAACAGACTTCGTTGCAAAGAACGCTGACTTCCAGAAGTTCGTTACTGACGTTGCTGAATGTATCGCAAAGACAAATCCTGCTGACGTTGAAGCATTGAAGAACGAAAAGCTCTACGGTGACCAGACAGTTGGCGAAGCTCTTACAGAAAAGATTGCAACAATCGGTGAAAACATGAACCTCCGTCGTTTCGAAAGATACGAAGGTGTTAACGTTGCTTATATCCATGGCGGCGGTAAGATTGGTGTTCTTGTTAACTTCAAGCTGGGCGATGAATCAAAGGCAGCTGATCCTGCATTCCAGGCAGCAGCAAAAGACGTTGCAATGCAGATTGCGGCAGTTATGCCCAAGTATGTTAAGAGCGACGAAGTTCCCGCTGACGAAGTTGAGAAGGAAAAAGAAATCCTCAAGGCTCAGGCTCTCAACGAAGGCAAGCCCGAAGCAATCGTTGATAAAATGGTTGTTGGACGTATCCAGAAGTTCTTCAAAGAAATCTGTCTTGTTGAACAGGCTTACGTTAAGGACGGCGATTTGACAGTTGCCAAGTTCCTTGCAAACGTTGCAAAGGAAATCGGCACAGACATCGAAGTTGTTAAATTTGCTCGTCTCGAAAAGGGCGAAGGTTTGGAGAAGAAAGTTGACGACTTTGCAGCAGAAGTTGCAAAGATGGCTGGAAACTAAAATTCACTTGACTACCAAAAAGGATGACGGTTCTTCCGCCATCCTTTTTCTTTTGCAATTTCAGTCAAATAAAACTTTGCTTTTTTAACTCTGCACACGGTGCAGAATACCACTGAAAACAAAGTTTTCAATACCACTAACGCCTTCGTCGTTAATATCACTTTGCACGAAGTGCAAAATATCACTCTATACGAAGTACAGCATGCCACTGAAGCAAACATCTTCAATACCACCAAGACCCTTCGTCAGGCTCAGGGTGACGGCTTATTTGGTTTTGTGCCCTTTATTGTCATTCTGAACGCAGTGAAGAATCTTTTTTTGAAAACCTTTTATTTATTTTTTGAAATAATGCTTTTTAAGCTCACTAATATTATACCATCTAATCTACAAAATCTGTTCTATAACCTGTGGAAAGGTTCTGTAATCATCAATGGTAAGATACGGAAAATCCGACTTGTAAACCGATTCATCATTTCCGCCCAAGCCATAGTCATCCCCGATGTAAACTACATTTTTATGTTCAATATTATGCTCCTTGCAGTATTCATCAAGAGCATAATATTTGTTATATGGGAACGGTGCCATATCAAAGGACGACGAACCTCCCACAAAAACCGTATAATCAGAAAAAACTTCCGCAACATCATCATATATTTTTCTTCGTTTTGCACGGTCAGGGTCAAAGCTGAGCTTGTCCTCGGACTTTGCCGTTGTGCCCAGAATGGGGAAGGTCACGCATCCCGACGGATGGAACTCCACATTTTCGCCCGAAAATTCCGTGAACCCGTATTTTTCTCTGAGCATGGTAACTCTTTTCTCCACCGATGGCTTGTCCGTAGGAAAGGTCAAATCCCTCACAATTTCAATAGTTTTTGTACATTTATTATATTCACCATACTGCAAGCCGTAATTTCCGATTATGTCAATGGGATAAGCTCCCAACTGATTAAAAATCCTCATAACCTGACCTGCACCAACCATCAGCAACTTGTATTTTTCAGCCAGTCTGTCAAGTGCCGTTCTGTTTTCCGCATCAAGCTGTTGTTTATGTTGGGTCAACGTTCCGTCCAAATCCATTGCAACAACTTTTATGTCTTCTTTATTCATTCTTATAACCTCCGAACATATCGTAATTGAGCCACAAAACCGTATATCTGTCCTTCAAATCCTTTGCATAAAGCACAGCATCTTTAATCTTCTTTTCATCATACATTTCATAAAACTCAGAGATGTCAATTTCCGCAAGTGAAAGCATATCCTTTATTTCATCAGCTTTTGGCATTTGTGTCAGAATTCCTCTGATTTCAGCTTCTTTTTGCTTATATACACCCAACCTGTCTGCGGTATAGTTTCCAACCCTGTTCTGCAAAGCAACACATTCGTCAGCCACATTTTTATATATTTCTTTCATTTTCCCAACATACTCAGCATCAGAAAGCCGATACAACTTGTCGGGAAAATCCTTTTTCAAAATATTTTCTCTGATTTCCGCCATAACCACTGTTGAATAAGCCACATCAAGCCCATGAGGAAAATAAGGCTGGGAATTTATAATTCCCACAATCTCAAAGAAATGCGAAAGATGATGTTCACTTCCTGATGCAGGCCGTGAAGAACCTGCAAAGCTCATCATAATCCCCACAACAATCAATGCCTCCATAAGTGCCTTTACGCTCGTTTCATCCCTTTCCAAGAGCCCCCCGGCTGTATCAAGAGTATTTTGTATCATCTCATATGTAGTGTCATAAATATACTGACAAAAATACTCGCCGTTCACCGTTGCGCTGAGCTTCCAGTCGCAAAGTGCCGAATACTTGCCTATAATATCGCCGTAACCGGCTTTTATCATTTCCATGGGCGCATTTTTGAGAATATTGGTATCTGCAATAATAGCTTTGGGAAGCCCCGCCTTCACAGTTTCCTTCATGCCCTTCAGAATCATTGCCGCCCCGTCCGAGGCGTAGCCGTCCATAGAGGGTGCAGTGGCAACCACCATATACGGTATTTTTGAAAAGAACGAAACATACTTACACAAATCCTGAATAACCCCTGACCCGATTCCAATAATCAAATCAACATCTTCCATATGTTCATTCACTTTATCTATGGCAATTTCGTCAGGAATCAAAATTTTTTGTCCATCAAATACAACTTTCTTTATTGTTTTATGTTCAAGTGCTTTTTCAACCAAATCCCCTGCCGCCGTGAAAGTATTTTCATCCGCAACAATAAGAATATTTTTGTAATCTTTGCATATTTCATCCATTCTGTTCACTGCATTTTTTTCAATATAAACATATTCAATATTGCAACTGTGCCTTTTTCCGCAGGAACACTCCATACCTTTTAAAATACTGTTAATATCCATAATCATTCACCCAAAACTTTTATATTTACATTTGCTGATAAATGTAGTATACTGTTTTTATCAAAACAAATCAACACTTTGTCAAAAAATGATCAAGTTCCGATTGATTATGCTTATTTTTTGAACAAAAATCAGAATCAATCACCGAAAAAAAGGAGTTCAATATGCTGAAAAACGAAAGAGAACGTGAAATAATTAATCTTTTGAAAACCGAAGAAGGCTTTGTTACAGTCAAAAAGCTGTGTGAAAAACTCTATACCAGTGAGTCAAGCATCAGAAGAGATTTGACAGCATTGGAACAAAAAGGACTTATCAAAAAAACATACGGCGGTGCAGAGCTTGTCAGGAATTTCTCAAATGTTATATCCTTCACAAAGCGCTCCCACCATAACATAAATCAAAAACAGATTATTGCCCAAAAAGCAAAAACCCTTCTCAAAGACGGTGACATTATTTTTCTTGACCAGTCCTCCACCTCCTTTTATCTGGCAAATGAAATCATGTTCAACAACACCCTCACGGTTATCACAAACAACATTGAAATCCTAAGCCTCCTGTCCAATTCGGCACTCAGGGTCATTTCATCGGGCGGCATACTAAGCTCCGAAAACCGAAACTGCCTGATTGGAGCAGATGCACACAGCATATTCGAAAACATCCGTGCCCACAAGGTCTTCTTTTCCACAAAATCCCTCTCTGAGGATGGCATTATATCCGATTGTACCCGTGAAGAAGTCCTTGTGCGGAATGTGATGCTCCAAAATTCCGAACAAAAAATATTCCTGTGTGACAGCGAAAAATTCGGCACAAATTCCCCCTATAAGCAAACAACCCTTAACCATGTTGACGTACTTATATGTGAAAACAATATATCCGAAAATTTTTCAGAATATTTTCCTCAGTTGAAAATTATGTGATTATAGCTCTGTGCTTTCCTTTCGTATTTGAGTCGGTGTTTTTCCCATAACCGATTTTATAAAAGCACAAAAATTAGCACCACTGCTATACCCTAATATATTGGATATTTCCGTTATACTCTTATTCGTATTGGTTAAAAAATTCATCGCAATTTCAAGACGAACCTCTTTCAATTTTTCTCTGTAATTCATATTGTAAGATTTTTTTATAATACGATGAAGTTGTCTTGTGCTGACGTGGAGTCTGTCAGCCAAATCATGGTTTGACGAGTTGGACATAAAATAAAAAGCAAAAAAATCATCCAGAATCTCCTCATCCGAACGTAATTTAGAATCCTTTACGTTCATCTTTGTGTTCTTTTCGATAAAAAACTGCTCAAAAATATTTATCAAAAGAATTGTAATCAGCGTTCGGATTTTTTCTCTTTTTAGGTAATGCATTTCACCTTCTGCTTTATTTCTGATTGATACTAAATTATCTTTTATTTCAGTATTTCCTATATCCAACACAACAAAATCATCTCTTTGGAAGCCCTGATAAAACTTAATATCATTCATATCACATTCATCTGTTTCAGGAGGCATAATTTCTACCAACAGACTAATCTTTGACGATTTTCCCGTTCCGGGAATAATCTGATGATATGTTTTAGGCGAAACCATCAACAATTGTCCGTTGTATATATTAAAACTATTTTCAGAGTTTGAAACCTGATAAAACCCATTTTCCGCATAATGCAGTTCAAAGCCCTGATGACGGTGCTGATAGTACCGCTTCTCTTTATCATATACGTCATTATCTGTATTTAAATTAACAAGTTTACATTTGACTTTTCCCACACAAAAATCTATTTCAACATATTTAAGCACTGCTCACACTCCCCAACATATTTTATCATAACATTGACATCTGTCAAAGTCAAATTCTTTTTTTGACAATTTTTGATTTTCTGCCATCCTTATCAGAAATCAGTCCATTTTCAAGATTGACTTGTTTAAGGAAAAAAATTATACTTTTAAAAAATAAAATCCACAAAAGGAGTAATCGCTTTGAATTACAGAGATTTGTTTAACCTATCAAATAAAATATGTATTGTAACAGGCGGAATGGGCTATCTTGGCTCCGCAAACGTGAAAGCACTCAAAGACTTTGGTGCGACCGTAGCCGTAGCAGATGTCACAAAGGCGGAATCTCCCGCCGATTTGTTCATTGAATGTGATATTTCATCCACAGAATCGGTTCAGCAATGTTTCAAAATGGTCTATGATAAATTTGGCTCTATTGATGTTTTGGTAAATTGTGCTACCTATGGAGCAGGCTACGGCGAACAAAGTCAAATTGAATTTATGGATGATGAAATATGGCAAAAAGGACTTAACGGAGCCTTAACAAGTACATTCCGCTGCATTCGGGAAATAATACCTTATATGAAAAAGCGCGGCGGTTCAATTATCAACTATTCTTCAATGTACGGTCTTGTTTCACCTGATTTGCGTATTTACAGCAATAATCCGCAAAAAAATCCACCCAATTACGGTGCCGGAAAAGCAGGTGTTGCTCAGCTTACACGATACGCTGCAGGTTCACTTGCACAATATAACATAAGAGTTAATTCCGTTACCCCAGGACCTTTCCCTGCACCAAAAAATCAAACGAATATTAACTTCAACCAACAGCTTGCATCCAAAACAATGCTTAACCGTTTTGGACAAAACTATGAAATGTCAGGAGCCGTACTATTGCTTGCTTCAGATGCTTCAAGTTTTATGACAGGTTCAAACATTGTTGTAGACGGTGGCTGGACCGCATGGTAATAATCAATAATTTTATGGAGCTATCGCAAGTACTATTTTCGATAGCTCCTCTTTTCTTGATTTGTGTATTTAATCAAAATATTGTCAAATTTTTAACAATAATCTGTTAAAAACAGAAATTTTAAAATTTTTTGATTTTTTTTCAAAATATATTTGAATTTCTACACAAGTTGTGATATAATATTTGCTGTGTGATTATGTGGTCGCACAGATTTGCTAAAATTAATTAACTATATATATTTAAGGAGGCTTTTTTTCATGGCTAAAAAAATGAAAACCATGGATGGTAACAGCGCTGCTGCACATTGCGCCTATGCGTTTACTGAAGTTGCTGCTATCTATCCTATCACTCCCTCTTCAAACATGGCAGAAAATGTTGACCAGTGGAGTGCAGACGGTCTGAAGAATATCTTCGGCGAAACAGTTGACGTTGTTGAAATGCAGTCAGAAGCAGGTGCTGCAGGTGCCGTTCACGGTTCACTTCAGGCAGGTGCTTTGACAACAACATTTACGGCATCACAGGGTCTTCTTCTTATGATCCCCAAAATGTACAAAATTGCAGGTGAACTTCTTCCTACAGTTTTCCACGTAAGTGCTCGTGCTCTTGCAGCTCACGCTCTTAACATCTTTGGTGACCATCAGGACGTTATGGCTTGTCGTCAGACAGGTTTCGCTATGCTGGCATCAGGCTCTGTTCAGGAAACTATGGATCTTGGTGGCGTAGCTCACTTGGCTTCAATCAAGGGTAGAGTTCCCTTCCTCCACTTCTTCGACGGTTTCAGAACTTCACACGAGCTTCAGAAAATCGAAGTTATGGACTTTGAAGATCTCAAGGGTCTTCTTGACTGGGATGCTCTCAAGGCATTCAAGGACAACGCTCTCAACCCTGAACACCCCGTTCTCCGCGGTACAGCTCAGAACGCTGATATCTACTTCCAGGGCAGAGAAGCTGCAAACAAATATTATGATGCTATTCCTGACATCGTTGCTGATTACATGAAGGAAATCACAAAGATTACAGGCAGAGAATACAAGCCCTTCAACTACTACGGTGCTCCCGATGCAACAAAGGTTATCGTTGCTATGGGTTCAGCTTGCGAAGCTATCGAAGAAACAGTTGATTATATCAACGCTCGCGGCGGCAAGGTTGGTGTTGTTAAGGTTCACCTTTACAGACCTTTCTCAGCTAAGTACTTCTTTGATGTTATCCCCT